>JAZRBT010000232.1:0-11831 GCA_045635245.1 Candidatus Coprenecus sp. | reverse complement strand
GAACAAATATAACTTCAACACTTCGAATAATGGTTTGCTCTGTAAAAGGGAGGATGGCAGATTTTCGGATATCCAGTTGAATTCGGTAGAGAATTATGTAAGGTATCATATTGTTTCGATGGTGGAACATCATAGAAGGAGTGGCAGCAAAATACCTATTTCATACATTTTGCTCTCAGATTACAAATATTCTGTGGTCAAGGATTATATCAAAAAGACTTTGGATGATTTGTATAATTATAAGCAGGATGGAATGTATTTGTACAGAACATCGATAACTCCTGATGTGAAACTTATCGATCCTATCCAGTGTGCAGCCAGAGATTGTTATTTGGGACTTCGCAATTCCAGAAATCTTGCTCTAAGGACAGTCCGCTCGGAATTGGTGACTTTTGTGTCAGTTCCTGTGCTTTCGTTATCAGCTGACGATTATACTTCCAATGGTATGTTTACAAAGAATTACAGAGTCTCAAGAGCGGCAGGAGTGTATAATGTGACATCCAAAGTGCTTCCGTTCTCGACAAGATATATCGATCAGGATAAACTCAATTATATTGGAACTCATTATCCGGTGTCATATTCTTTGATTAAGAATTCATTGTATTAATTGGAGTTATGGGACAAATCACCTACGCATCAACAATATCAAAAGAGGAACTTGAACAGTTGGAAATGCTCCAATTTTCCGGTGAAATTATTGTCATCAATGATCGTGATGAGGAGTATTTCAAAGCCATAGAGTATCTATCAAATCAAAAGATATTGGGATTTGACACTGAAACCAAGCCTTGTTTCAAAGCCAAGGCTCCTCGTCATAATGTGGCTATTCTGCAACTTTCCGGTCCGGACAAAGCATATATTTTCAGATTGACCTCTTTGGGAATTCCATCAGAACTGGCCTCTGTCCTTTCGTCGGCAGATATTTTGAAAGTTGGAGCTGCTGTCAAGGAGGATATAAACGGATTAAACCATTACGCCCGCTTTAAGGGAAATGGATTTGTCGATTTGCAGTCAGTCGTCGAGAAATACGGAATCGAGGTGAAGAGTGTAAAAAAGATGGCAGCAATCATTTTGGGTTTCAGGGTTTCAAAAGCGCAGCAACTTTCAAATTGGGAGGCTCCCGAATTGTCGGAAGCACAACTCCGATATGCTGCAATTGATGCCTGGTCGTGTAGAGAAATGTATATAAAACTTACAGAAAATGAATAGAGTTTATATAAAGAAAGGTAGGGATGAGTCTATTAAAAGATTTCATCCTTGGATTTTTTCGGGTGCTATCGCAAAGATAGTCGGAGAGCCATACGAAGGCGAAGTTGTGGAAGTCCTCTCTGCTGACGAGCAGTTTTTGGCATACGGACATTTTCAGAAAGGTTCCATCACAGTGAGAATCTTGAGTTATAATGCTCAGGAAGTGCCTGAAAATGGGGCAATGACACTCTCTTTCTGGGTGGACAGGCTTTCAAAGGCAAAATCTATGAGAACTTTGCTGGGACTGCCCGACAGTAATACAGATTGTTACAGATTGGTACACGGGGAAGGAGATTCTTTGCCCGGACTGATTATCGATATATATGGCAAGACCGCTGTGATTCAAGCCCATTCTGCAGGAATGTTTTTGTCTTTGGAGCGTATAGCTGAGGCTTTGAAGGTATGCTTTGGGGAAGAACTAAACTCTATTTATGACAAGAGTGAAGGGACTGCTCCTTTCAAAGCGGGACTGGAACTAGGAGATAAATATCTATGGGGAGAACCACTCGAAAACGAGAGTGTTGTAGTGGAGAATGGAAATAAATTCTCTGTCAATTGGAAAGAGGGACAAAAGACCGGATTTTTCCTTGACCAGAGAGATAACAGGGCATTGGTTGGAGAGTATGCCAAAGGGAAGAACGTGTTGAATATGTTTTGCTACACCGGTGGTTTTTCGATTTATGCTTTGAACAATGGTGCGCAAAGTGTGGTTTCTGTAGACTCTTCTGCGAGGGCTATTGAAATGGTGGATAAAAATGTCGAAATAAATTTCTCGGGAGGTAATGTGAACCACACTTCGGTGTGTACCGATGCTTTGGATTATATCAAGGAGATTCCCAAAGGTAAATTTGATATGATTATTGTCGATCCACCTGCGTTTGCCAAACATAGAGGGGCTC
This sequence comes from Candidatus Coprenecus sp., assembly GCA_045635245.1. Lineage (GTDB taxonomy): Bacteria > Bacteroidota > Bacteroidia > Bacteroidales > UBA932 > Coprenecus. Next base: position 9,684 of record JAZRBT010000232.1, on the reverse strand, counting down.
TGGATAATGCTTTGAGGGCTTATAGAAGATTGAATGCCAATGCGATAGAGAAAGTTGCTCCGGGAGGATTGGTGTTCACTTACAGTTGTTCTCAGGTAGTGGATAAACAAGCTTTTGCATTAGCAGTTTTCTCTGCAGCGGCACAAACCGGTCGTAAGGTTAAGATTCTCAGAAGGTTGACACAACCCGCCGATCATCCTGTGAATATATATCATCCTGAAGGGGAATACCTTAAAGGGTTGTTGTTATATGTAGAGTAGGAATTGTTATGCACGAGATAGTTATTACAAGCGAAGATAAAGCAGGCAAGTATGAGCAGGTAATTCCTCAGATAGAGTCTCTTATCGGGGAGGAGTCCAATCAGATTGCCAATTTTGCCAACATAGCTGCGGCTCTGAAGGAGTGTTTCGGATTCTTTTGGGTAGGATTCTATTTTGTAGATTCTGAGCAGGAACTGGTTTTGGGACCATTTCAGGGGCCGGTGGCCTGTACCCGAATTGCATATGGTAAAGGGGTGTGCGGAACAGCGTGGAAGCAAAAAAATACAATAGTTGTGGAGGATGTTGAAAAATTTCCCGGACATATAGCCTGTAGTTCGCTTTCTGCCTCGGAAATAGTTGTGCCACTGATAGATAGATATGGTGAAGTTTTTGGGGTTTTGGATATAGACAGTGAAAAAGTGGGCACTTTTGATAATGTTGATAAAAAATTCTTGGAGATATTAGTAGATAGAATTTGCAAAAGTCTAAATAAGTAGTATCTTTGCACTCCCATTCCGGTACCATGGCCGAGTGGCTAGGCAGCGGTCTGCAAAACCGTGTACAGCAGTTCGACTCTGCTTGGTACCTCAAAGTCCTTCAAGAATTTCTTGGAGGACTTTTTTTATTTCTCCAATCCGGCCGAAGTGATTCGGGTTTGGGTTGATTGTGTTTGTGTTTTTGAAAATCGTATTGTTATGAAGAAATTATTCATTTTCGTTTTCTGTTTTTGTACACTTGCGATTCTCTCATCCTGTAGAGAAAAGGTTTATTATGCTGCAGATTTTGGTATTGTGCCGGGTATGACTGACAGTCTTACCCAGAGGGTCAATGGTGCTATAGAATATATAAAGGTGAACTCTGATGGAAAGCCTTCGAGACTTGTTTTTGAAAAAGGAGTTTATGATTTTCATCCTGGAGTGCTTACCAGAGAACTTTATATTTCCAATCACGACCAGGACAATCCCAAGGATTTGGCAGTTTTGGTTGAGGGATTGAAAAATTTTACAATTGACGGATCGGGTTCAGATTTTTATGTGAATGGAAGGATGTTGCCGATTGTGATGAAAGATTGTGAGAATTGTGCAATTGAAAATCTTCAGATAGATACCAGAATTCCGCAGATTACTCAGGTCGAGATTATTGAGAATGATACCGAAAATGGTGTGATTACTTATCGTATTGCCCCTTATGTCAATTATGTGGTGAACAAGGGACGTTTGGTCGTCTCCGGGGAGAATTGGGCACTTGTTCCTACCTGGGGAATAGCATTCGAGGGGGATACCAAACATATTGTATATAGAACGAGCGATATAGCTGTGGGAAGTACCAACGTGGAGGAGGTGGAGCCATATCTTATCAAGGCTCAGTGGAAAGATTCAAGACTCAAACCGGGGACAGTGGTGGCAATGCGTTCGTATGCCCGTCCTACTCCCGGGATTTTCTTGCACAATAATTTAAATACTGTGATTCGCAATACCGTAGTCCATTATGCCGAGGGAATGGGACTTTTGGCTCAGGTCTGCGAAAATATTACTTTGGACGGGTTTTCGGTGGCTTTGAGAGAAGGTGATGGCAGATATTTTACCACTCAGGCAGATGCGACCCATTTTTCGGGATGTAAAGGACATATCGAGTCGGTGGGAGGATTGTATGAGGCGATGATGGATGATGCAATCAATGTACACGGAACTTATTTGCTGATAACTGAACATCTTTCCGAAAATCAGGTGGTTGCAAGGTATATGCATCCTCAGGCATACGGTTTCTATTGGGGCGCTGCAGGAGATTCTGTGAACTTTGTGAAATCTGCGACAATGGAACTTGTCGGGGAGAATGTGATTTCAGCTATTGAACCATACGACAAAGAATCTGTTCACGGAGCAAAAGAGTTTAAGATTACTTTCCAGAATCCTCTTCCTGGGGATATGAAGGACTATAAGTGTGGAATCGAGAATATGGAGTGGACTCCAAGTGTCTGTTTTGCAGATAATGTCATCAGAAATAATAGAGCCAGAGGGGCTCTGTTCAGTACTCCAGCCCCTGTGGTGGTGGAGAACAATTTGTTTGACCACACTTCGGGAACAGCTATTTTATTGTGCGGAGATTGCAACGGTTGGTTTGAAACAGGTGCTTGTAGGGATGTTGTAATCCGTAAAAACAGATTTGTGAATGCATTGACCAATATGTTTCAATTTACCAATGCGATAATTTCCATTTACCCCGAAATCCCCCTTTTGGACAGACAGCAGCTATATTTCCACGGGGGTGGTGGCAAAGGAGTTGTTATCGAGGATAATATCTTTGAAACATTTGATACTCCAATAGTTTATGCCAAGTCGCTGGACGGATTGATCTTCAGAAATAATGAGATTATCAGGAATGAAGATTATCCCCCTTTCCATTGGAATCAGGATCCTTTTCTTCTGGAAAGGGTGATAAATGCTGATATCCAGTAATCAGGGAAGTCAGGATCAAGATAGTAAATTAGCCATAATTACACCGAGATAGTTTCCTGCGGCATAGCCGATGATGCCGATGGTGATGCCGCTGATGATGACTGTTTTGTTCTTCATCGATTGGGCAATCATCGGGACAAAAAGTGGAGAGTTTATCAGTGCAACAGAACTGATGATGGTGGTGTCAGGGTCGATTTTGAAAATTTTGGAGAACAGAACCTGAATGATCAGTGATACAAAAATCGAGTATGCGATATATGCTGCGAGCCAGAGCCCTTCGGAAAGGTCTATTGCCGATATGTCAACCATCGAGGCTACAGTTATGGAAAATATCAGAACGAGATACATTCCGGCATCGTAGCTCTTTTTTGCTTTGCTGATATAGGGGATAAAGGAACTGGCGATGGAAAGTGTTGTCAATGACAGGATTAGCGTGAGCATATCTATCTTTCCGGTGATAAGCAGTGATATTCCGATACTTATTCCCGTGATTAGTACAGAAAGTAGAATGGCTGCAATGGTGTGTTTTCTATTCTCTTTTGAAAAAATATTTGTGTAGGGTGTCTCTTGCTCAATATGCTCAGTTTCAGAGGTGCTCTCTTGTGGGAGGTGTTCACTCTTTTTGCCAAAAACGAATCGTCTGGCAAGTTTTATTCCGAAGGTCATCAATATTACAAGGTATAGAAAACTGATGGCCATATCGAAGGTGTTTATCAGCAAATAGGTCTGATTATCTACGCCGAGCATCATTTTCAGTGCTGCAAGGTTCGGAGTTCCTCCGGTATAGACTCCCACTAACATACCAGAGATTTTGCCCAGCAGGGGATTGTCTGTGAAATGTCGGATTATGAAATATCCCGAAATGATGGCAATGGTAATGGCTATAATTCCAAAAACAAGGGATTTTAATATTGATTTTACAGGTAGATTTTTGATGTTGCAACTGAACAGTATCAAAGGCATTGCCAAAGGGATTGTTACCGAGGTGAGCAAGTCCTGAACAGGTGTGAGGGTGGCAGCGGTCTCTTCAAATGGGAAAATAAAAAGATTCCCTATCAGTAGTCCGATGATATAAAGGAGGAGTATTTCTCCGATTTGTTTCAGAAAACTGTATTTTTTGCAAAGGTATATTGTCAGGGAGGGGAGGAGTGTGAATGACAATATATATATAATGGTTAAAGCTGACATTGTCCGGATATAAAAAAAAGTCGGGAACAACCCGACTTTATTGATTTATTAAAGCTCTTCGAAATTTACATTTGAGAATGACGATGTACTGTGCTCTTCACTCTCTTCAGCAACTCTTTCTACGACAGGACATCTTTCTTTGATGTACTCAACCACTTCTTCGAGTCCTTGTCTAAACTTGTCAAAATCTTCTTTGTAGAGGAAAATTTTGTGTTTGTCGTAAACAAATCTGCCATCTTTTTCAACTCTACGCTTACTTTCTGTGATAGTCAAGTAGTAATCATTGCCCTTAGTGGCTTTAACATCAAAAAAGTAAGTTCTCTTTCCAGCTCTTACGGGTTTAGAGAAAACATCGTCTCCATTACGCTCTAAAGCACCCACATTGTCAAATTCTTCAGAATACATTTTTGTAAATTTTATAAAATTTCTCACAAATATAAAATAAATTTTTGCTGTAAAAATTTATATTTGCAAAATGTTTTAAAAATTGAGTATGCTTAATCGTCGTTTGATAAGGATTAAAGTCTTTAAAGTTCTTTACAGCTGTATCTCTTCCGGCTCAAATTCTTTTGCCGAAGCAGAGAAAAATATGCACTATTCGTGCGAGAAAACCCTTGATTTATACTACTTTATGCTTAATGCTGCTGTCGCTTTGAAACAAGTTGCAGACGCTAAGATAGAGACCGGTATGAGAAAGTTTAACCCAACTGAGGAGGAAAGAAACCCAAATTTGAAATTTTCGCAGAACAAAGTCTCGGAGTTTCTCTTGGGCAATAAAATCTTCACAAAGTATTGCGAGGAGCATTCATTGTCGTGGAATGGAGACCTTGCTCTATTTGTAAAGAAATTGTTCGCCTCTATATCCGAAAAAGAGTATTTCAAAGAATATATGGAAAAGGAGTCCCGCTCATTGGAGGAGGATTGTGCTTTGTTTACCCGTATTTTTGAAGAGGAGTTTGAGGATAATGAGGATTTGGAATCATTCTTGGAAGATATGTCCATCTATTGGATTGATGACTTGGGATATGTTCTGAATACAATTATCCGAAATCTTGAATTGTTGAAGAAAAGTTCAAGAATGCCTATGCCCGGTATCTTTATGAAAGAGGATGACAAGGAATATGCATTCAATCTTTTGAAATTCTCTTTGGCAAACTATTCAAAATATATGGATATCATCCAGGAAAATATTGCGAATTGGGATCCTGAAAGGGTAGTGACAACTGACCTTGTTCTGATAGAGGAAGGTCTTGCGGAGGCAATCGGTTTCCCTAACATCCCTGTTAAGGTTACCATCAATGAGTATGTGGAAATTTCCAAGTACTACAGTACCCAAAACAGTAAAATTTTTGTTAACGGTCTGTTGGATAGAATCATACAAAAGATGATAAAATCTGGAGAGATCGTTAAGAGCGGAAGAGGGCTTATTGAGAATTAATAAGTCAATAAATTTATTATATTTGTTTTTTATTTTAATAAAATACTGAAAAATGAACCTAATTACAATTTTATTACAGGCACAGCCAGCACAAGGTGGTCTTCAGCAGTATTCATTCCTAATTATGATGTTGCTGATTTTCGTGGTTATGTATATCTTTATGATCAGACCTCAGCAAAAGAAACAAAAAGAAATCGCAAAATTCAGAGAGAACCTTAAGAAAGGTGACAAAGTGGTTACCGTTGGAGGTATCTATGGAATTATTGCAGAGGTTAAAGACAATCACTTGTTGTTGGAAGTTGACAATGGTGTGAAAATCAAAGTTGACAAAACCTGTGTAGTGAACGATATCACTGACGTTCAAGGTAAATAATTCTGATGTCTCAGACCTTAAAGGAACAAAAGGATAAAGAAGGTAGAGAGTGGCTGATTTTGCTGCTCTCTATCTTATCTGCATTAATTATATGGTTAATGCATAATCTTTCTATGACCTATTCGGTCTTTTTGGAATATGAGGTGGAGATGAACACCTCGTTACAGGGACGCTCCAACCGTTCCTTTTCAGATGAGGCGTTGATTATCAGGGGAAAGGCCGACGGCTATTATATCCTTGCCCAACGCTTTGGAAGAAAAAGCAAAATTTTGTTGGATATCGCTCCTGAGGATGTGATTTCCAAAGATCCAAAGGGTGATTATTTTTATGTCAAGACTTCTGAGATAACCGGAAATATTGTTGCGGCACTGGATGAGGATGTGGAACTGGAGTTTGTCGTTACAGACAAGCTGGATTTCCTGATTAACAGGATGGAGTATAAGAGAGTTCCTGTTGTTCCCCGTATTTTTATTGACTATTCCGGTCAATATATGCCAGTTGGCAATATCTCCCTGAAGCCGGACAGTATTGATATTTATGGTGAGGCACATTATATAAATGTCATCGATTCTGTATGGACCGAGGCATTATATGATGTCGATGTGACCTCTTCTTTGAACGGTATTCTGGAAATTATTCCCCAAAGGCTTGTTCAATACTCGCATAGCTCTGTTTATTACTCGATAGATGTAGCAAGATATGTCGAGGAGACGATAACTGTAGCAGTTGTGCCTGAAGGAGTTCCCGAGGATAAGGATATGATTGTTCTTCCCTCAAAGATAGATGTCACTTTCAGAAGATTTTTTAACAGAGGAAGATTGAATGAAGATGATTTCAAATTTGTAATAAAGTATGAGGATTATCTTCAGTCGATCAATTCTCGGGTGGTTCCTCTTTTGGAGAGTATTCCGGAGGGGGTAATTACATACGAGATTAATCCCAGAGTGGTGGACTGTATAGTGGTCCAAAGGTAGGCGATGGCACTCTTGATGTTGATAACAGGCGGTATCGGTAGCGGGAAAAGTTATGTTTCGAAGGTCTTTTCTGCTATGGGTATTCCTGTTTATGATACAGACAGCAGGACAAAGTCTCTCTATACCGAAAATGGAGAATTGCTATCGAAACTTCAGCAACTCTTAGGGGAACAGGTTGTCTCCGGAGGAAAGCTGAATAAGGAATATATGGCTTCCAGGTTGTTCAGTGACAAATCATTGATGACCTCTTTGGAAGAGTTGGTATATCCTTATCTTTTGGAAGATATCAGAGAGTGGAAATCGAGGAAAAGTACAGAAGGTTTCCCTTTTATGATTTTAGAATCTGCGATTCTTTTGGAAAAACCCATTTTCAGAGGGTGTTATGATAAAGTATTGACTGTCATTTCGCCAATGGAATTGAGAATCAGCAGGGCAATGGCTCGCTCAAACGTATCCAGAGAGTGTGTGCAGGCGAGAATATCAAACCAGTGGTCTGACGAGCAAAGAGTCGCTATGTCAGATTTTGTAATACAATCAGACTCTTGTCAAGCTATCTTGCCTCAAGTGGTGAGGGTTTGTAATGAATTGAAAAATAGTAACTTATAAATATAATTGATTTTAAGATGAAAACAGATCTACAAAAAGTATTATCAATTTCAGGAGAACAAGGACTTTATAATTATATATCTCAAGCAAGAAGCGGTATGATCGCCGAGTCTTTGATTACTAAAAAAAGAAGTGTTTTCGGTCACGCTTCAAAAGTTTCTTCTCTATCGGATATCGCAATTTATACTGAAGAGGGTGAAATGCCTCTAAAAGAGGTTTTCGAGAAAATGAGAGCACACTTGGGTGAGGAAAGCGCTCCCGATGCAAAAGTGGATCAAAAGGTTCTTATTAAATTTTTCTCTGAAGTAGTTCCAGGATATGATGCTGACAGATTCTATCCTTCACATATGAAAAAAGTGGTTCAATGGTATAACATCTTGAAAGAGTATGCGTCATTGGACTTTGTGGAAGAGGAAGAAGAGAATACTCAAGAGACTGAGAACGAATAATACTCTCGGTTATGGGAGGTAAAAGAGTTCAGGTCGTAACTATGGGGTGCTCCAAGAATCGTGTAGATTCGGAGCATCTTCTTATACAATTGTCTGCCGCCGGATTTGAGGTGATTCCAGAAGGGGATCCCTTGATAGGTGGCAGAACTGATATTTTGATTATCAATACTTGCGGTTTTATTCTTGATGCGAAGGAAGAGTCTATCGAGGCTATTCTTGAAGGAGTTGAGGCAAAGGAAGAGGGAAGCGTGGAGAAATTGTATGTGATGGGTTGTTTGTCACAACGCTATGGCAGTGACCTCAGAGAAGAGATTCCGCAGGTGGATAAGTTTTTCGGGGCTTTTTCGATTGAACCTATTTTGAGCGAACTTGGAGTCAAGAAGAATCCTTTGCTTGAAACCCGAAGGTTTTTGACAACTCCTTCTCATTATGCATATCTGAAGGTTTCAGAGGGTTGTGACAGGAAATGCTCTTATTGTGCTATACCCGGTATCAGGGGAGGACATACTTCTGTTCCAATCGAAAAACTTGTCGATGAGGCAAATGCCTTGGCAGATTCAGGGGTCAAGGAACTTATTCTGATAGCTCAGGATACCACTTACTATGGTCTCGATTTGTATCGTGAAAGAGCTTTGTCGAAACTTGTGACAAAACTTTTGGATATCAGAGATATAGAATGGATCAGGGTGTTGTATTCGTATCCTGCTTCATTCCCTGAAGATTTGTTGGAAATTATGGCAGCTTCGGAAAAGATGTGTAAGTATATGGATATTCCATTGCAGCACTCAGCAGATGCTGTCCTTTCGGCGATGAGACGCTCTATTGACGGAAAACAGACTCGTGCATTGGTGGAAAAGATGCGCAAGGCTGTTCCGGGAATTGTTCTTCGTACCACTATGATGGTAGGTCACCCGGGGGAAGGTGAGGCTGAATTTGATGATTTGTTGTCATTTGTAAATGACTATAAGATAGAGCGTTTGGGCGCTTTTGCATATTCTGAGGAAGAAGGTACCTGGGGTGCACAGAATCTTACTGATGCAGTTTCTGCAGAATTGAAGCAGGAACGCCTGGAAGAACTTATGGAACTTCAGGCAAATATCTCTTTGGCATACAATGAGAGCCGTATCGGAACCACAGAACGTGTTTTGATAGATTCATACGCTGCAGAGCGTGGCGAACTTGTGGCCAGAACCTCAAAAGAGGCTCCCGATGTAGATGGAGAGGTGCTGATAAGTGTCGCAGGAATTGAATCACCGGAGAGTCTTGTAGGATCGTTTGCAAATGTGAAAATCATTGGTGCAGACGAATATGATTTGAATGCTGAACTTATAAAATAGGCAGATTATTATGAGATACCTCTTTTTTATATTATTGATTACACTCGTGGCATCCTGTGCACCGATCAGTTATACTATTTCGGTGGACAAGAGGGTGGCTACTGAAAATAATGTCGATTTTCAGGGTAAGATACCCGGGGTGATTACAATTGCTCAAAGAGGTGTGACTGACAGTCTTCATATCAGTCGGGTGGGGATAGGTCTTGCTCAGAAGATGGAGGCAGATTTGTCTTTGGAGCAGGGGGCAATACCAGTATATTTCTTTTATGAAGACGAGGTTAATTTTGAAAGTCAGGGAAATAATGATTTTCTGCACAGTTATACCGGAACAGACTTTATAGTGGTGGTAGACAGTCTTCGTGTCGGAGATTTTGAGATGGACTATCCTATCGAGAAGAGTTATTATGATGGCAGGGAGATGGAACAGAGTATAATCTCAATGCCTTATAGTATGAATCTCTCTGTTTATCAAAGAGGTTGTGCCGGTGCAAAATACAACTTCAAAGTGGACCAGATGGAGAGCTGGATTCTTATGGCTCCGGAGAAACTTCCGAAAGTTTCTGCTATGAGCAAGATTTCAGACAGAGTGGATGACTCCTTTAC
>JAZRBT010000231.1:0-2249 GCA_045635245.1 Candidatus Coprenecus sp. | reverse complement strand
TATCATTTACCAAGGGGAATTGAATGAGAACCATCGTATCAACTTCGGAGTGAGAAACTTCTATGACAATTACAATGAGTCTTTGTTCGATATGATGGATCACGGTGGTGGGATTAATCGCGAGAACCTTTTGGGCTCTCCCGTAAGAGTCGAAAATTCGGTAGGTGCGTATGGTGAATATACCTACACCCTTGGCGAGAAATTCTCTGCAATCGGTGGTTTGAGTGTAGATTACCATAATCTATATGGTCTGATGGTTTCTCCCCGTGCAAATATCAAATGGTCTATTACCGATTATTTGATTTTCAGAGCGCAGGGTGGTAGAGGTACCCGCTCTCCAAATGTGGTGGTAGATAATCTTGGAATGATGTCAACCAGCCGTCAAATAGATATTGCACCTAATTTGACAATGGAGAGTGCCTGGACTTACGGAGGTAACATCACTGGATATATTCCTATCGGCTTCCAGGATAACTGTTATTTGAGTTTTGACTATTTCCGCAGTGATTTCACAAAGCAACTTATCGTGGACCAGGAGTATGACACTCAGAAAATCAGTATTTACAATCTTGACGGAAAATCATATACCAATACATATCAGGTAGATTTCTCTATTGAACCTATTGAGAGATTTACTGTTTTGGCAACTTTCAGATATACCGATTCAAAAGTTACTTTGAAAGGTCAGGGATTGGTGGAAAGACCTCTTGTAAGCAAATATAAAGGCGTATTGAACTTGCAGTATGCTACCAGAATGAATATCTGGACATTTGACTTTACTGCTCAGGTGAACGGTCCTTCGAGAATTCCAGATTTTGCATTGGAGCCAGGCCAGAGCAACCAATCACCTGTGTATCCGGTCCTATTTGCACAGATTACCCGCAAGTTCAAAGGAGTCGATGTTTATATCGGAGCAGAGAACCTGACCAATTACAAACAAAAAAATCCTATTATCAGCGCAGACGATCCTTATGCACCCGATTTCAACGCCTCTGTAATCTGGGGTCCTTTGATGGGTATCAAAGTCTATGCAGGTATGAGACTAACTCTTTGGAAATAACAATTATTAACAATCTAACAATAGAAAATTATGGCTAAGTATTTGAAAATCACACTTATCGCAACATTGTTCGCTTTCTTTGCAGTTTCAGCAACTGCTAAAGAGAAAAAAGAAAAACAAGCAAAAGAGGCTGAAGTTACTTTCGTAGTGGAAATTGACTGCGAAGGTTGTGCAAACAAAGTACGTGAGAATCTTCCTTTTGAAAAGGGTGTAAAAGATTTGAAAGTTACTTTGGCTGACAAGACTGTTTGGATCAAGTATTCTCCCAAGAAAACTACCAAAGAGCAATTGGCTTCTGCTATCAATAAGTTAGGTTATCAGGTTTTGGGTGAAAAACAAGAACAACCTGTTACTGAATAATTTAGAGAAAAGTTATAATTATTTGTCTCTGATGCTGAAAAGTGTCGGAGACATTTTTTTAATACTTAAATAGTCTTACATTTGTAGGATAAATTGCAGTAAAAATGTATAAGATATTAAAGAAAGAGTATTTGGCTCCATCGATTTGTCTGATGGATGTCTATGCACCAAGATTGGCGGCGTCTGCCAAACCTGGTCAGTTTTTGATTGTAAAGGCAGGTCCTAAAAGTGAGAGAATCCCTTTGACTATTTGTGACTACAATGCAGAAGAGGGTACAGTTACAATTGTAACTCAGGAAGTTGGAGCATCTACAAGAAATATTTGTGCTTATGAAGTGGGAGATTCGTTTGAGGCAGTGGTAGGTCCATTGGGACTTCCTTCCGAGTTTATACATTTGAGCAAAGAGGAACTTGCAGGAATGCATTTCCTTTTTGTGGCTGGTGGTCTTGGAACAGCTCCCGTATATCCTCAGGTGAAATATTTCCACGAAGCAGGTGCGAAAGTGGATGTCATCATTGGTGCAAGAAATGAGAATATGGTCATTATGGAGGAGCAAATGAGTAAAGTTTGTGACTCTTTGTATGTATGTACCGATGACGGTTCAAAAGGAATCAAAGGTCTTGTTACAGATGTAATTGACCAATTGGTTCAAAGTGGCAAGAAGTATTCTCAGGTTGTGGCTATCGGTCCTATGATTATGATGAAATTTGTGACCAAAAAGGCTGCAGAACACTCTCTGCCTATCGTGGTAAGTTTGAATACTCTTATGGTGGACGGAACCGGTATGTGTGGTGCTTGCAGGGTGACCATCGCCGGAAAGACCAAGTT
>JAZRBT010000230.1:0-1459 GCA_045635245.1 Candidatus Coprenecus sp. | reverse complement strand
CATAATACCTGCAGATTTGATGATACCGATAATACCGGCAGTTGCGATACCTCCGATACCGATATGACGCGCGTAGTTTGTGAAGATTTGCTCAGCAGACATTTGTCCCAGAGGAGTGGTCAGACCCGAGTTCATCAAATCCACCACCTGGTCTCCAAGGAATATATTCAATGCAGGAATAATCAGGAACCAGACAAGGAAACTGCCACAACATATAATAAAGGAGTATTTCAGTCCGATGATGTAGCCAAGTCCGAGGACTGCAGCGCCTGTATTGAATTTGAAAAGGAGCTTTGCTTTATCTGCGACAGCCTCACCAAATGGAAGCACTCTCGAGGTAAATACCTCTGACCACCATCCGAAAGTGGAAACAATAAAGTCGTAGATACCTCCGACAAGACCGCTAATAAGCAAAGTCTTTGCTCCCGATCCTCCCGACTCGCCACTTACGATAACCTGTGTGGTCGCTGTAGCCTCAGGGAAAGGATATTTTCCGTGCTGGTCAGAAACAAAATATTTTCTAAAAGGAATCAACAGCAAAATTCCGAGCACACCACCAATCAGCGAACTCAGGAAGATTTGTGAGAAGTTTACTGTCAACTCAGGATATTTGTCCTGTAATATATAAAGTGCAGGCAAGGTAAAGATGGCTCCTGCCACAATTACACCAGAACACGAACCGATAGATTGGATAAGGACATTCTCACCAATTGAATTTTTTCTCTTGAAAGCACTCGAAAGTCCTACCGCAATTATGGAAATAGGAATAGCAGCTTCAAATACCTGTCCTACTTTCAGACCAAGAAATGCTGCCGCGGCAGAGAAAATAATTGTCATAATCAAACCGATTACTACCGACCATACGGTAACTTCGGGATAATTTTTGTCGGGAGACAGAAGGGGTTGGTATTTTTCTCCCGGCTTTAATTCTTTGAAAGCATTCTCCGCAAGGGATACTTTTTTCTTTTCTTCGCTCATAATATATATAGGTTTAATATGGTTTTGCAGTATCTTCTATAGACAAATGTAGAACTAAATTTTTAAAATTCCCGAAAAGCGGGGACAATCTGGGCTGAATTTTCCGATTTTATCGCAGTTTTTTTTGAAGGGATCAAAAATTCTTTTGAGAGAAGTTTTCTTGGGGCTCAAAAAATCTTCAAAAAATGTCCAAAAATCGTCATTTTTCAAGTATTTGAAAATCAGGCATTTAAAAAATAGTGAAAAAATTTTTGAAAAAATATTGCAAAAAATGTCCAAAAAAATTTGGAGGTAAAAAAAATGTGCGTATATTTGCAGCCCGTTTGAGAAAAAACGGACAGTTCATTGAAATACTGAGAGAGATAACGAGGTAAAGTTTAAGAGATAGTCTGTATAAAATAAAAAAGTTTTAGAGGGACTACAATTTACGAAATTAAACGAGACGAATAAGAATTCATATCGAGAGAAGTTACAAGGGCGA
>JAZRBT010000229.1:0-6410 GCA_045635245.1 Candidatus Coprenecus sp. | reverse complement strand
ATTTTCTTGCCTGCTGCGGGAAGTCGTGACGGTACGACATTTTATCGGAAATATAGTGATGGTTACTATCGAAGTTCTACTCCAAAGGGGACAGAGTCTTGTTATACACTCAATTTTTCAAGTGGTAATAAACAGTTTTATACAGGTTGGCGCTATTATGGCCATAGTGTCCGTGCGGTATATGAAGGTGGTGCTAATGGTAGTACTAATGGTGTTGTTAAGTCGCAATCTGATACAGAAATAAATGCTCTGGTTAATAGGGCGTTAGCAACTGTTAATAACCAACCTTCTTCGTCAGCTTCCGGCTCAAAATCCAGAACAATCAATGGTCACGAGTATGTTGATTTGGGTTTGCCGAGTGGATTGAAATGGGCTACTTGTAATGTGGGGGCTTTTTTGGCTGAGGAATATGGAGATTATTATGCTTGGGGGGAGATTGGGACGAAAAGTGAGTATACTGTAGATAATTCCAAAACATTGGGCAAATCAATGAGTGATATTTCAGGAAATTCAACGTATGATGTTGCTCGTGCAAAATGGGGCGGTAGTTGGCGTTTGCCGACCAAAGAGGAATTCAGTGAATTAAGACAGAAATGCAAATGGCAGTGGACTACTCAAAATGGCAAGAAGGGATATAAGGTTACAGGACCAAATGGTAACAGTATCTTTTTGCCGGCAGCCGGTTGTTACAACTCGTGGCGTGGACTTAGTGGAGTGGGACAATGGGGGTACTACTGGTGTTCTACTCCCTATAATCATAATAATGGTGAACAAGCATATAGCTTGACTATTGCTACGAGTAGCCTCAATCTCTTTTATAGCAACAGGTATCTTGGGTTAAGTGTCCGGCCTGTCTCAAAATAATGTTCTTTCGGGCTATATCTTACGATTGAGTGTTAGAGTTAATGAGTGTTATCTGTTTCAGGATCTAACCATTGATCGAAAAAATGCCTGTTTTATTGCTCAGCGGTGCTTAAATCGGTATAAAATCGATAAATTCTGTACCATTGAGCGAAGAATGGAGGATGTTTTTGCTCAACGGTACAAATATTCGCGGTAGCAATTTGGGCGCCACTGGAATTGGTGCTCACTAGGTGCTTCGTTCGGGGGCTCTTTGAGTCATACCCGGCTTGACCGGGTATCTGGATCTCCGATCGGATCGGGAATGACAATGGGGTTTGGGGCTGGATCCCCGATCGGGTCGGTACTTCGATTGGCGAGGGCTTTGTCGTGCAGTGTTGAGGATTTGTTTTAATGGTTTGATTTGGTGGTTATGTAGTTAAACTTTGTGTCACATTTAGAAATTTATTTCAATGATTATGTTCGTGGTAGGATTTGTATGTGTTTTTTGTTAATTTAGCAAGATATTGTATAGTTTTGTTAATATAGTCAAGTGTATGGTTTCTTTGGTTAAATATATTAAGTATTTTTCCCTTTTGGGGTTGTTGTTTGTTCTTTTTGGTCAGGTTGAATCTTATGCTCAGCAGTTGAAGGTTTTCAGTGTGGAGAGTGTTGAGGATGATCCGTTCGATATGTCAGCTAATGCTAAGGCGGCCACCAAGAAGGTGGATGGCAGTGGGGATTTGTATGCTATTTTGAAAATCACTTCTGATGATGTTGATGATGATTTGAGGGCTTACAATTTTGACTTTGGAATGTTGAAGAGTATTGTGGAGGTTCACGATGCTGAGGGTGAAATATGGGTTTATGTTCAGAAAAATGCCAAGCAGGTTACTATCACCCGTTCGGGTTATCGTACCGTCAGCAGGTATGATTTGCAGAGAACATTTGAGTCCGGAAAGGTTTATCGGATGAAAATCTCGGTGAAGAAAGAGGTGGCTGTAGTTGGGAAGGGAACTTTAATGTTTCAGATAACTCCTGCAAAGGCTGGAATTATGGTTACTTACACTAATTCTGATGGGGTGGAGTCTTTATTTGGGGCAACGGATGAATATGGCCAGGTGGCGAAATATATCGAGTTGGGGACTTATACTTTTTCAGTGGTGGCAGAGTATTATCATAAATCAGAGGGCCGTGTAAAATTAGAATCGAAGAATGGAACTCATATCGAGGAGGTTGTGTTGAGACCTAATTTTGCAGATGTTGAGTTGGAAGCTGCTTCGGGTGCAGAAATTTATGTGGATGGTCAGAAAAAAGGGACTTCTTCGTGGAAAGGTATTTTGGGACCGGGTACATATCAGATAGAGTGTCGTAGGGAGAATCACAGATCTACTTCAAAATATGTAGAAGTGAAGGATGGTGAGCAATATAAGTTTACTTTGGATGCTCCTGTGCCGATTGTTGGAACATTGGTGCTGATGTCAAATCCTTTGGGGGCTTCGGTGACGATTGATGGTAAGGATTATGGTGTCACTCCGTTGACTTTGGATAGTTTGTTGATTGGTAGTCATAGTGTTGCAATTTCAAAAAGTGGTTATGATGCTCTGACCAAAACTATAAATATTAAGGAAGGTGAGACAGTTGAGGAAAATACGGTATTGGTGGAGGCTGTATCGTATTCATATAGTGTTGCGGAGGCACGGACAACAGAAAGTAATGGACACGATTATGTCGATTTGGGTTTGCCGAGTGGTTTGAAATGGGCTACTTGCAATGTCGGGGCATCTTCTCCGGAGCAATATGGAGATTATTATGCCTGGGGTGAGATTGAGACAAAGGGTGAGTATTCTAATGAGAATTCAAAAGCACGCGGCAAATCGATAGGAGATATATCCGGAAATTCAAATTATGATGTGGCTCGTGCGAAATGGGGAGGTAAATGGAGAATGCCTACAATGGAGGAATTGGAAGAGTTGAATAGCAAATGTACCTGGCAGTGGACTACCCAAAAAGGAATCAATGGATATAAAGTTACGGGTCCAAATGGTAATAGTATCTTTATGCCTGCTGCCGGTTGTCGCGAAGGGTCATCGCTTAGCAGCGCGGGAGAGTACGGTTACTACTGGAGTTCTACTCCTGACGATAGCAATTACTTTGATTGTCTTCTGATCTTCAGTAGTTCCTACCATGACGTAGATATGAGTCCTTGTTTGTTGGGATTAAGTGTCCGTCCTGTCTTGGGAAATCAAAATGAATCGAATAGAGTTAATGGTTACGAATATGTAGATTTGGGCTTGTCGAGTGGATTGAAATGGGCTACTTGCAATGTTGGGGCATCTTCGGCTGAGGAATATGGTGATTATTATGCTTGGGGTGAGATTGAGACGAAGAGTGAGTATACTGGTGCTAATTCAAAAACATACAGCAAATCAATGAGTGATATTTCAGGAAATGCTATGTATGATGTTGCTCGTGCAAAGTGGGGCGGTAGTTGGCGTTTGCCTACAAAGAAAGAATTGGAAGAATTGGAAAGCAAATGCAAATGGGAGTGGACCACTCAAAATGGTAAGAAAGGATATAAGGTTACCGGCCCTAATGGTAAGAGTATCTTTCTGCCTGCTGCCGGTTATCGCTACAGGTCATCGCTTTACAGCGCGGGAGATTACGGTTACTGTTGGAGTTCTACGCCCTACGAGAGTGATGACAATTTCGCGTGCGCCCTGTGGGGGAAAAGTTCTGACCACAATGTCGATTGTGACTTCCGCTACTTCGGGAAAAGTGTGCGGCCTGTCTCAGAATAACAAGTGTAGTTTTACCACCATTCGTGTTTACGCGAATGGAGCAAAAACGGAACGTATTAAAATATTTAGCGGTGCATCAGTGGTTTTGTTAGAATGGTTGGTTTCTTAGCCATTCGTCCATAATGCGGTCGTATATGATGTAGCCTTTGTCTGTTTTGTAGACTAATTCGTTTTCGGTCAGTTTTTTTAGTGAGGTGCTGACGCTGCTGGCGGCGCGAAGTCTGTATTTTGTTATGAAGTTTCCTGACAGAATTTCTTTTACACATCCTTCCTTGGCGATGGCTTTCAGCAGTCGGATGTTGCTTGAGGGGTAGGCTTTCATCAGGTCTGCATAAGAGTAGCTGTAATCAGATATGATTTCGGATATGGCGTAGTTTACAAGTTCTTTATTTACTTCCCTGTGGAATCCGTACAGACGATTGAGCATTACTTGTATGTACCAGGTGTGTCCGTCATATTTGTCGTAGATGCTGTCAAATATCTTTTTGGGTAGTGTGATGTTATTTTCGGAGAAATGTTTGATTGCAAAATTTGCGTATTCTTCTTTCTCTATAGCGTCGATTGTTATGATTTGCGAACTTTGGTAGAATGGCCGTTTGCTCGAAGTAAACATCTCCTGCATAATGTGTTTTTTGCTCCCTGCAAATATGAAATTTACATTGGTTACAAATTGAGTATAGGAACGGAGCAAAGCTTCAACCCCTTGTTCGGGGTATTCCGAAATTTGTTGAAATTCATCAATTGCAATATAACAGCGCTTTTCTGAAGATGCCAAATAGTCAAAGATTTCCTTAAGGGTGTTCTCTTCCTCGGATGCTACAACATCTATTGTTACTTTTGGGATACCTGTCAGTTCATCTATTGTGAATATCGGTCTGCAGCTTCTGATGAATCTGGTTATCCTGTTCAATGCTTTTTTAGGATTTGAATCCAATTTTCCCAGCACGGTATTGGCAAAGAGCTTTACAAAATCTCCCAATGACTGTGTGGAAAAGATATCCATATATAGCGTAATGATTTTAGAATCCTGATTGTTGATATTTTGGAATGTGTGCCTGATCAATCCCGTTTTCCCCATACGTCTTGGGGCAATGAGAGTTATGTTTCTGCCATTGTGGAGTCCGTCGATAATTTTGGCGGTCTCTTGTTTTCTGTCGCAGAAATATTCGGGGCTGTGGTAGCCGGAAATCAAAAAGGGATTGTTAGGTATCATCTTATTTCGTTATTTGCGTTACATAAATTGCGTAATGCAAAATTTGTAATAAATTTTTGAATTGCAAAATTTTAAAGAGGCATATTTTATTATATCTTTGTAATATATTGGTTAATAGGACTAAAAGTTAGAATATTATATGAAAAAGATACTGTTGTCATTTCTGTTTTTGTTTTGTGGCGGTGTTGCTCTTTTGGGGCAGAGTTGGGATCGTATAACTTCTTCGGGTGAGTTTTATTATGGAGAGGGGAGGGGTGATACTAAGGAGCAGGCTACTGACAGGGCTTTGTCGGATATGATTAAGTCTATTGCGATTAAGGTGGAGAGTGAGTTTAGCAGTATCAGTGAGCAGACCTCTTCGGACGGGGAGTATGATCATCAGGCGAGGGTGATAGATTGTATCAACACTTATGCACACTCTTCGTTGACCGATGTGGAGAAATGGGTGGTGAGTGAGCCGCCGAGTTCTTCTGTCTATCACGTCCGTTGCTGGATTAAAAAGAGTGAGTTGTACAGGATTTATGAAGGTCGTATTGCCAAGGCCAAAGATTTGATGAATTATGCCGAGATGGGGCGTATGGCCGGTAAGCTCGATATGGCGTTGCAATATTATTATTGGGCTTATTCTCTGATCCGTTCTGTGCAGCATCCCAATGAGGTGAAGGATGAGAGTGGCAAGACATTGATGACTGTTATTCCTGTTAAAATCAGGGAGATATTGCAGGGCTTGACCATTAAGGTGGATGTTATCGATGGGGATTATGTCGATTTGATTTTCCTATATAATGGGGAGCCTGTAAAGAGTCTCGATTTCAATTATAATGACGGACGTGCTGTATGTCAGGGGATTGTGAAGGATGGTCTTGGGATGATGGAGATGATTCCCGGGCATAAACCCCAGTTTTACCATTTGGATATCGAGTATGAGTATAAAGGGCAGGCTCGCGGAGAGTCTGAAGTGGAGAGTGTGTTGAGGGTTATTACCAAGAAGTATTTTGACGAGGCTAATTTCTCGGTCTCTTCTTCGGGCAGAGCCTCTTCGAGTGTCGCTGCGGGAGCTAATCCAAAGGGCTCTCCGAAGGGTACATCGAATAAGAAAAAAGGTGCTGTAACTGCTCAAAGCAATGATTATAAATCTCCTCAAAGCGCCGATGCTCTTGAGTATAAACTGAATGCTTCGGATAATCAGCTTGTGGCAGATACATACCGCCAGAAGTATATCGATGTGATGGATACCGTCCTTTCGGCTATCAGAACCAAAAGATATGGTCAGGTGATGTCATTTTTTACATTTGAAGGTTTGGAGGTGTTCAATGAACTAATTGATTATGGCACAGCCAGAATCGTGGGGGACGGCAAGGTCAATTTCTTCCAGGGGGCAAGTGGCAGAGTCTCTGCAAGGGGTCTCCAAATGTCATTCTCTTTCAATGTAGGGAAAAACGGCAAGAAAACTTTTGTGGAGGATGTTGTCTTTACATTCAATGAGGATTGCAAAATTGAGAATGTCTCTTTTGGTCTTGGTGAGCAATCTACCAATGATATTTTATGTCGTGAGG
>JAZRBT010000228.1:0-1259 GCA_045635245.1 Candidatus Coprenecus sp. | reverse complement strand
TTGCGATGTTCCGATTCTTCCCTGCATCTATCGAGCTTCGTCAGCAACCTTTCCTTTGGGCTGAAGACTTGAGTACATACGATTCAATCATCAATTTTGGTTTCAACATTCCACTTTTGGGTGATCATATCAGTTTGTTCTCGCTACTTTGTGCCATCACAATGTTCTTCTCAGCCAAGTTGACTCAGGGTGCGCAGTTGGATTCAAACCCTCAGGCAAAGAGTATGAAGTTTATGACTCTTTACTTTATGCCAATCTTTATGTTCTTCATCTGTAACAACCTGTCAAGTGGTTTGACCTACTATTATTTCCTATCGAACTTGATTATGATGTTGCAAACCTATATCATCCGTAAATTCTTTATCGATGAAAAGCAAATTATGGAGAAAATCAGACTTGCTTCGATAAAAGGTGCGCAAAAGCCCAAATCAAAGTTCCAGCAACGTCTTGAAGCTATGCAGAAAGCACAGCAGGAGGCAATGAGAGAACAACAAAGAAATAGAAGATAATGTCCGCTATATCGCACAATATTATAGAATTATTAAAGGAACTGCCATCGACTGTAAAGTTGGTGGCAGTCTCTAAATTCAAACCATCCGAAGATATTTTGGCTGCTTATGATGCCGGTCAAAGAATTTTTGCAGAGAGTCGTCCGCAGGAGTTGAAACTGAAAGCGGAAACTTTGCCGGGTGATATCCAATGGCATTTTATAGGTCACCTGCAGACCAATAAAATAAAAATGGTGGTTCCTTATACCACTCTTATCCATTCGGTCGATTCGCTGAAACTTCTGTTGGAAATAGAAAATTATTGTGCTAAAAACAATATGCAATCCAATGTCCTTTTGGAAGCGTATATTGCCACAGAAGAGACCAAGCAAGGCTTCTCTGAAGGGGAACTGCTCGAGTTGATACCTACCCTTGAAACCCTTAAATTTGTTAAGGTTAAAGGACTGATGGCTATGGCCTCCTTCACCGAGGATCAGGAGCAGATAAGGGAAGAGTTCGCACGATTCAATGCCATTTTTGCAAAAATGGGACAAACCGGCTCAAGTGCTCTCGAGGATTTCTCTATCAAGTCATTCGGAATGACAAACGATTACCATATCGCTGTGGAAATGGGTAGCAATATGGTGAGAATCGGCACTAAAATATTTGGTGCTCGGGGAGTTCAACTCTAAATACATAGTTGGTTGGTCCCGTCAGTTCGATATTCTCAAATCGGTTTTCGACAGAGTTGAGATAAGTTATGAAGTTATC
>JAZRBT010000227.1:0-1577 GCA_045635245.1 Candidatus Coprenecus sp. | reverse complement strand
GTCAGGTATAAAAATTACTTCTTTCTGGATAATTCACTAAATTTTAAGAGTAAAAATTTTGATTCTACCTATTTTTTTATACTTTTGAAGTTTGATTACAAGAGGAAACAAATTACTAATAAAAATTCAATATCTATGATTAAAAAATTGTTATTCTTTTTGGCTCCAAGCCTTTTGGCAGCAGCATCTTTGATTGGATGTAGCAGAGCCGAAGTTGAATTCGATGCTGAAACACAAGTGAAGGTTTACGACGAGATCTACCCTTCAAGCATCTTTCAAGCAGGTAAAGTTTCAATCAAAGTCTCTGATGATCTTGTGAAAGAATTGGAAGAGAACACTGATGAGAACGGAATTGTAAGACCTGCACAAGTTAAATCTATGACTTCATCTCTTGCTCAACTTGGCGATGTAAGAATGGAGAGAATTTTTGAACACGCCGGCAGATTTGAGCCCAGAACTCGTGAAGCAGGACTTCACCGCTGGTACTATGTTTACTTTGATGAAGGAATTGCTCTTACAAAAGCAGGCAATGACCTTAAATCTGTAAAAGGTGTAGAAATTGTAGAGTACAACCCTCGTATTGTAAGACCTCAATATACCAAAGTACAGGAAGTTGAAGGAACTGAAGGTTTGCCTGAAATCACTCAGACAGCTGATATGCCTTTTGACGATCCAAGACTTGGAAACCAATGGCACTACTACAACAACGGTTCGAGATACTATTCTGAAGAGGGTTCGGACATCAACGTTTTCCCTGTTTGGAATGCAGGTGTTACCGGTAACCAGGAGGTGATTGTTTCCGTTGTCGATGGTGGTATTGACTATGCGCACGAAGACCTTGCTGACAATATGTGGCACAACCCCCAACAATCAGGTGACAGAGTTTATGGATACAACTTCGTAAACGGAGAGAACGGATATCAAATCTACGCTGATGATCACGGAACACACGTTGCAGGTACAGTTGCTGCAGTAAACAACAACGGAAAAGGTGTTTGCGGTGTTGCTGGTGGTGACTTCGCAAAAGGAGTACCCGGTGTAAGACTAATGTCTTGCCAAATTTTCCACGGCGACAATAGTGGAGATGGTGCACGCGCTATCAAATGGGGTGCTGACCACGGTGCAGTGATCTCACAAAACAGTTGGGGATATATCTATGACCCACAACATCCTATTACCCAAGTTCCCAAAGCTGACAAAGATGCTATCGACTACTTTATCAAATATGCAGGATATGACGAAAACGGAAATCAGGAAGGTCCTATGGCTGGTGGTGTTGTAATTTTCGCTGCTGGTAATGACGACCAACCTCACGGTTATCCTGCGGAATACGAGCCTGCAATCGCAGTAGCTGCTATCGACGCAGAATTTGAAAGAGCTTACTACTCTAACTATGGTCCTTGGGTTGACATTTCAGCTCCCGGTGGAGACTCGTATGATAACAACGAAGTTTGGAGTACAACTCCAGGAAACAAATATGCGGCATACCAAGGAACCTCAATGGCTTGTCCTCACGTTTCCGGTATTGCTGCTCTTGTTGTTTCAAAGTCGGAGGCCAAGCGGTCTTAGGAAGACAA
>JAZRBT010000226.1:0-12634 GCA_045635245.1 Candidatus Coprenecus sp. | reverse complement strand
TATGTGTAACGACCTCTTGCTTGTGATTCACCAGCAAATGATTTTAACAAATTCTGTTCTGTTCTTGTTCCTTTAATTGATGCCATAATAGTAATGTTAATTTAATTGGTTATTAGTTTGTCAAATATTTATAAATTTGCGGCCCAAAATAAATATAAATGTGCGAGTGGAACCATATTTCGCCATTTATGACAAATATAGTAATATGAATTCAAATCTCAAAAAATATGCCCTGGTAACAGGTGGTTCTTCGGGGATGGGATTGGAGTATGTCAAGTCTCTTGCCCGTCGTGGTTACAATGTTATTATTGTTGCACTTTTCCAGGAGGAAACCGACCGTGTGAAGGAAATGATGTCGGAACTTTATCCCAATCTTGATTTTATATCCATCGGAATGGATCTTTCTACAATGGAAGCTCCTGTCAATCTGTATGAGAAGGTGAGAGAAATGGTAGGTGAAGGCTCAGTGGAGGTACTTATAAATAATGCAGGAGTGATTAATCCAATGCACTTCAGAAATATGACAAGTGCCCAGATCAGCAGGATAATAATGCTTCACAACCACACCACTGCGATGTTGTGCCACTATTTCCTGCCTTCAATGTTATCTCTCAGAAAGGGTTATATTTTGAATATATCATCTCTGGCAGCGTGGTTTTCATTCCCATATATAACCACTTATGCTTCGACCAAAGCATTTACCAAAGTCTTTACCCGCGCTCTTCGTACCGAGTGTGCAGGAAGCGGTGTCAAAGTGGCTTCCATCTATTTCGGAGCGGTGGATACTCCTTTGTATAATCTCTCGAAAGGCAAAAGAAGACTTGCAAGGGGACTTGGGGTTATGATTACTCCTCAAAAGGCATCTGAAAGGGCTTTGAGAATGCTCTTCGGAGGTTTTACCGGCTGGATGCCAGGTTTGATAAACAAAATTGCCTATATCGTTACCCCTCTTTTGAGACCCTGCATCGTGGCTCAGATAGACAAGGCTGTTACCAAACATTGGAATTTTAAATAGCAAATCAGTGGATAAGGCTGCAGAGAAAAATTTCAGGGGACGTTCGGCAGATGCGATAAAACGGACAATCCCTTCTACAATGAAGACTGCTGTATGGGTGGTCAAGGTTACTGTATGTGTCTCCTTTGCCATTATGGTACTTCAGTATCTTCAGATAGTTCCCTGGGTATCAGAACTTTTGTCACCTCTATTCTCAATATTCGGACTTCCCGGAGAGGCTGCTTTGGCATACGTTTCGGGATATTTTGTCAATGTCTATTCGGCAATTGCCGCTGCTGTGACATTGGATATGGATATCAGGGCAGTGACTATTCTTTCAGTAATGGTCCTTTGTTCGCACAATATGATTGTGGAGACTGCAGTGCAGAAAAAGACCGGCAGTTCGGCAGTCAGAGCGGTGATAACCAGAACAATATCTGGAATTATTCTAGGTATTGTCCTCAATCTTATTCTTCCCCAGTTCGGGGAGAATCCCAATGAGGTGGTGAAACTTTCCCGGAATGCCACTTTCGGAGAGATGTTTATGGACTGGTTGTGTTCGAGTGCAATTCTGGTCCCCAAGATGGTGATAATCATTTTCTCGCTCAATATGGCACAGGCCTTGCTTGCAGAGTTCGGGATTATCCGTATAATTTCCAATATGTTCCGTCCTGTGATGCGAGTCTTCGGTCTTCCTGCAAAATGCTCGCTTCTGTGGATTATTGCCAATACGGTGGGACTTGCTTATGGAGCTGCGCTTATGATAGAGGAGAGCCGCAACGGAGCATTGTCCAAAGAGGATATTGACAAACTTAATGTCCATATAGGTATTTCCCACAGTAATTTTGAGGATCTGATGCTGGTGACATCTATAGGCGGAATTTGGTGGATTATTCTCATTTCAAGGTGGATTATGTCCATAATATTGGTATTGGAATTCAGATTGGAGTCCGCAATAAGAAATAAATTTATATCTTTGTAAGTTGCAAAGAATAAGTATAGAAAGCGAATGAAAAAAATAACATATATTTTATCTTTGGTGTTATTGCTCGGATGTGTTTCCTGCAAGACTCAGTATGATATGATTCTAGAAGGAAATGATGTCGAGGCAAAATATAAGATGGCTTTTGAACTCTTTGAAAAAGAGAAATATACAAAGGCTGCGTCTATGTTTGAATCAATGAAAATGGCTGTTCGTGGAACCTCGATGGAAGATACCATCCAGTTCTATACAGCTTATTCATATTATATGTGGGGTGATGTCTATTCGGCAGAGCAGGGTTTCAACGCATTCGTGGAATCGTTCCCAAGAAGTCCTTTTACCCAAAGGTCGAGATTTCTGTATGTCGATTGTCTCTATTCGCAGACTTACCGTTATGAGTTGGACCAGACTCCCACATACAAAGCATTGGATGCGATTTACGAATTTATGAGGGATTATCCTGAGGATTCAAATATTGCCAACTGCCGTTCGATGAGCGAGGATCTCGAGGAGAGACTTGACCGTAAGGCGTACGAGGCAGCAAAACTATACTATACAATCGAGGATTATCGTGCAGCGACTTATGCATTGAAACTTGTAATAAAGGAGGATGCTGACAACATTTATAGAGAGGATATTATGTATTATGTGGTATTGTCTTCTTATAAATATGCGCTGAACAGTGTCTCTGAAAAACAGAGGGAGAGATATATGAACTTTACAGATGAATACTTTTCATTTGTGACAGAGTTCCCTGACTCGCAATATCGCAAGGAGTTGGATGGTCTCTCAAAGAGAGTGAACAAAATATTGGAAAGAAAATAAATCATAGACAAAATGGAACAAAGATCGGTCTCAAACAACACAGAAACCCGTAACCTTGCCGAATTGGCAAAACCTACCGGAAACATTTATGAATCTGTAGTGATTATGGCTAAAAGAGCAAACCAGATTTCAGCTACAGTAAAACAGGAATTGAGCCAGAAACTCGAAGAGTTCTCAAACTATGCCGACACATTGGAGGAAACATTTGAGAATCGTGAGCAAATCGAGATTTCTAAACATTATGAGAGACTTCCAAAACCCACTCTTGTGGCTATTGACGAGTTTCAACACAATGAGATTTACCACAGAAAGGTAGAAACACAAAAGTAATTTTAAGGCAATGTTAAAGGGAAAACATATTCTTGTAGGTGTGACAGGTAGTATTGCCGCCTACAAAACTGCTATTTTAGTGCGCGCTCTTGTTAAAGAGGGAGCTGAAGTAAAGGTTATTATGACCGAAACAGCAAAAAAATTCATAACCCCTTTGACACTTGCGACTTTATCAAAAAATCCTGTTCTTGTCGAGTTCTTTGATCCCGAGAACGGTCAATGGAATTCCCACGTAAGTCTGGGATTGTGGGCAGATATGTATCTGATCGCTCCTGTGACTGCATCATCTCTTGCCAAGATGGCTTATGGCGTGGCTGACAATCTGTTGGTTACAACATATCTTTCGTCGCGTTGCCCTGTCTTTGTGGCACCTGCGATGGACCTTGATATGTTTGCCCATCCCTCTACCCGGAAATCTTTGGAGATTCTAAGGGAGAGGGGAGTTACCGTAGTGGAACCTGCTGCGGGTGAACTTGCCAGCGGCCTTGACGGCAAAGGAAGGATGGAAGAACCCGAGAAGATAGTGGAACAGGTGATTAAACATTTCTCCAAAAAGGCCACTTTCTCAGGAAAAAGGGTACTTATAACTTCGGGTCCTACAAGAGAACCCATCGACCCGGTCAGATACCTTACAAATAACTCTTCAGGGAAAATGGCTACAGCGATCGCTAAGGAACTTGCATTCAGAGGTGCATCGGTTACAGTGGTAAGCGGCCCTGCTGCAGTCAAACCCAAACAGGATGATATAAAAGTAATCGATGTGGTTACTGCCGAACAGATGTATCAGGCTACCGTTTCTGAGTATCAGCAAGGTGCTGATATCGTGGTGCTTTGTGCCGCAGTTGCAGATTATACTCCTGCACAGACATCTTCTGTCAAGATGAAAAAGAAAGGGGACAACCTCACTTTGGAACTTCTTCCTACCAAAGATATTGCAGCAAGTGTAGGCAAGATGAAAAGAGAAGGGGATATCCTTGTGGGATTTGCCCTTGAGACAGACAACGAGTTTGACAATGCACAAGACAAACTCTCAAGAAAAAATCTGGATATGATAGTTCTCAACTCCCTAAGAGACGAGGGAGCAGGTTTTGCAGGAGATACCAACAAGATCAACATCTTCTTCAGAAATGGTGAGAGCAATTCATATCCATTGAAGTCAAAACAGTCAGTGGCAGTAGATATCGTAGATAGTATAGAGGGATTGTTGGGAAATGTTAAGTAGATTATCAATATCGAATTATGCTCTTATAAGTTCGCTCGAAATCAATTTTCCGGACGGACTTATAATTATAACAGGTGAAACGGGTGCCGGAAAGTCTATACTTTTAGGCGCTCTTTCTTTATTGTTGGGCAAGAAGGCAGACTCATCGGTCTTTCACGACTCTTCTGCCAATTGTGTTGTGGAAGCGGAATTTGGAGATGGCACGATTATCCGCAGGGTGATCACTCCTGCAGGACGTTCCCGCTCTTTTGTCAATGACGAGCCCGTCACTTTGGCGGAATTGTCAGCCCTTTCACGCAAAATCGTAGATATCCATCAGCAGCACCAGCATCTTCTCCTTGCAGATGCAGAATATCGTTTGGAGACCATCGATTATTTTGCCCAAAATGATTCAATCAAAAAGGAATATGCTTCCCTTTATAAGGCGCACCAGCTCAAGTGTCAGCAGATCAGGGAAATCCGTGAACAAATCTCCCAAGCGCAGGCACAGGCAGAGTTCCGTCAGTTCAGATTTGAGAAACTCGACCAGGCACATCTTGTAGCAGGAGAGCTGGAAGAACTTGAAAGTGAACATAAAATTCTCGGAAGTGCCGAAAGGATTGTTTCAGATTTATATTCTGTAAAAGGATTGTTCAATATTCAGGAGACTTCCATCGTGCAGTTATTGAAGGAGGCTTCCGGCATCATATCCAAAATCGGAAAAGATATTCCTGCTCTGGATACCCTCTCACAACGTATAGACTCTTGCCGAATCGAGTTGGACGACATAGAATCGGAGGTGGAGAGTTTTGCAAATAATGTGGAGGTATCTCCACAACGCCTTGAACAGGTGGAACAAAGAATGTCTCTCCTTTATGATTTGATGCACAAATACAATTGCTCTACAATCGAGGAACTGATCTCGTTAAGAGACTCATTGGCATCTTCTCTGGAAGATACTGCTCAGCTCGAGCAGACCTTAGAGCAATATGAAAAAGAGGAAAAGGTTGAGTATCAGCAGTTATTGGATCTTTCAGAAGAGTTGTCATCCCGTAGGAGAAAGTTTGCTCAAAAGTTTGCAGAACAGTTGCAGCAGGAAGTCCGCTCTTTGGAGATGCCCAGGGCTCAGATTCAGGTAGAAATCTCTCCTTCAGGTTCTTTGACCCCTACAGGTGCAGATAAGGCAGATTTTCTTTTCGGAGCAAATGGAACTGGAAGTCTGAGTGATATTTCAAAGGTTGCTTCAGGAGGGGAACTTTCCCGTATAATGTTGGCACTCAAATCTATAATGGCGAGATATACATCTTTGCCAACTATGATATTCGATGAAATCGATACGGGTGTTTCAGGCAAAATTGCCGATAAAATGGGGGATATGATTGGTCAGATGGGAGAAAATATGCAGATTTTTGCAATTACCCACCTGCCTCAGATTGCTTCCAAAAAAGGTGCTCATTTCTTGGTGTACAAAGAGTTTGACCAAAATGACCACGCCCGTACATATATAAAACAACTCTCTGATTCAGAGAGAGTCAGGGAGGTTGCACGAATGCTTAGCGGCTCGCAGCTTACAGATACTGCAATACTGAATGCAGAAGAATTGATTAACCGTTCAAAATAGATATTTATGGAAATTAGAAATCGTTTGACCCTTCTCAGAGAATTTCTTGCTGAGCAGGATATTTCGGCAATGATTATCCCTTCGAATGACCCTCATTTCGGCGAATATGTTCCCGATTATTATAAAGCAATCGAATGGCTTACAGGCTTTACAGGTGAAGCAGGTACATTGGTTGTAGCTCAGGAGAGTGCTGCTCTGTGGACTGACTCGAGATTTTTTGTACAGGCTGAGAGCCAACTTCAAGGGACCGGAGTTCAACTTATGAAACTTAAAGTTGAGGGAACTCCTTCGATACCACAATGGCTGAAAGACAATCTTCAGGAAGGAGATATCGTGGCAATAGACGAGGAGTTGTTCTCATATCAGGAGTACACCTCTATGGTGGATGAATTGTCTCCGCTAACTCCATCTCTTATCGAGGATCCTTTCGATGCAATCTGGGAAGATCGACCAAGTCTTGTTTTCAATCCCATAAGATATGTGGATGAGTCGATTACCGGAGAGAGTGTTGCTTCCAAACACGCAAGATTGAGTGCGAAACTATCGGGAACTGTTCCATTTGCATATATTGTTACAGCATTGGATGAAATTTGTTGGTTGTGCAATATAAGAGGCACAGATGTGGAATATAATCCGTTGGTTCTCTCTTATGCTGTGGTCACTCCGGAGAATATCCATTTGTTCCTGATGGAGCAAATGCTTGATAACAATACCATTAACATTCTTTCAAATCAGGGAGTGGTATTCCATCCTTACGAAGATGTCGAAAAATTCCTGACCCGTCTTCCAAAAGATTGTGTGAGAATCTATTCTTCAGGAAAAATCTCGGCTAAGAATTTCTTTGCGTCGATGGAAAATATCCACCACCACGCACCATTTGCCCCTTACGCACCAGATCCTGCAACAGGAGGAGTTTTGGCAAATATGAAGGCTGTCAAAAACGAAGTGGAGTTGGAAGGATTCATAAGAGCATACCGTGAGGATGCAAAAGCACAAATCAAGTTCTTCAATTGGATTAAAGAGAATATCAATAACGGAATAACAGAGTATCAGGCTGCTATGAAACTGATAGAGTTCAGAAGCGAGTGTCCTGATTATCTCGGAGAGAGTTTCCCTCCAATTGTAGCGTATGGACCTAATGCCGCTCTTCCTCACTATGGACCATCAGAAGAGGTTTCGAGTGTGATTGAGCCCAAAGGATTTTTACTGATCGATACCGGAGCCCATTACACTTATGGAACTACCGATACTACCAGAACCCTTGCAGTAGGGGAGTTGACACAGGAACAGAAAGATGATTATACTGCTGTGTTGAAGGGTATGATCAATCTTTCTATGGCAAAATTCAATAAAGGAACCCGTGGAGCCCAACTCGATATGCTCGCTCGAGGACCTGTTATGGCTCGCGGAAAAATCTATTGGCACGGAACTTCACACGGAATAGGTCACAATTTGTGTGTACACGAAGGACCTCAAAGTATCCGAATGGAAGAGAACAGTGTGGCACTTGCTCCGGGAATGGTCCTTTCAAATGAACCTGCAGTATATGTGGTGGGAGAGTATGGTATCAGAATAGAAAATACCATTGTGGTAACCCCTTGGACAAAGAATGATTTTGCAGAGTTTTATCAGTTTGAGACATTGAATCTTCTCCCTATCAATACCGAGCCAATAAACTACGATATGTTGGAAGAGGTTCACAAACAGTGGCTTGAACAGTATAATTCGCGTTGCCTCTAATTGTTAGGCGCAGCGAATTTATCCAGAAACGCAATAAGTGATTGCTCGTCTCCCGATATTCCGAATTTTTGGCGAAGTCGGGAACGGGCAATATTTATGCTTCCAACACTCTGGTGTGTTATCTTCGAAATCTCTTTTGTGGAGAGATTCATATGAATAAAGGTGCAGAGTTTTCTCTCGTTCTTGGTCAGGTTGGGGTATTCTTTCAGTAGATTTTCAAAGAAAGTGTCGTTGCCCGATGTGAACATTTTCTCCACTTCCACCCAGTCGCCACTTACGTCTCCACCTTTATTGAGACGATTGATAATCATACGGATGCTCGAGCGCATCTGCTGGTTATTTGTATCATTTACAGCCGCATTCAGCTCATTGATGAGTTGTGTGCGGTTTTGTTGTTCCTGATACTGCTGTAGCTTTTGAATTTTGATTATCTCATTTTTGTTGTTGATTTCCTGTTTTGCTTTCTCATCTTGCAGACGTCTGTACGAGTTGTAGATGTACAATCCGAATATAATGAAGATGACAACGATTGCAATAATGATGATAATCAATGTGTTCTTGGCTCTTAGGCGTTCGAGTTGTTCCTCCTTGTTCTCAATTTCGAGATTATTTACAAGTCGTGATAGTTCCAGAACCGACTCAGAGTTGTTTTCAGATGTATATATTTCTGCAAATGACATCAGAGCATCGTATGCAAGTTCGTGATTGCCCTGCAGTTTGTATAGCTCCTGAAGGAGAAAATAAGTATGTACATTCTTTTTCCCGAATTCTCCGTTGTCCAATAACTCGATGGAGCGTTTGGAGTCAATGATAGCCTGTTCGAAGTTATTGTTGTTTATATGATAGAATCCGCTTGCAGAGTAGTAGTATCCTTCTTCTTTAAAGTTGCTGATAAGTGGTTTTGCAAGTGAAAGGTAGTAACTGCAACTGTCGAGTTTTTCTATCGGAATATATTCCATTGCGGCATTCAGATATACATTTATCAGAATGTCGTTACATTCGTAAACTTTACTGATCTCTTCACATCTTTTTACAATCTCTGCTACCTGACTGATTGTAGTTCCGTAGTGAAATCTGTTGTTGAGGGCTCTCATAGTTTGTCTCGCCTCTTCCCTGTTTGAATACTTCTCTGCAACAAATCTATTATAGAGCATTGCGCTCGCAGTATCCTTATTGTAGAAGAAGTCGATAACTTCCAATGTTAGGTATGACTCCCTTATATTTAAGGTGTCTTCTCTTTCCTGAGCCAATTCCAATGCTTCGTGACTAAGAGCAAATGCGTTGTGATAGTCTCCAATTTTGAAATACAATCTTCCGAGGTCTGCAAGGGCTCCTGTGTACTTGTCATTATTGTCGGAATCTGAATAAATATCCTTTGCAATTGATTTGAAACGGAGCGCTTCGGTGTATTTGTGAGTGTTGTTTTCGCTATTGTTTGATAGGAAATCATACACTTCTCCGTATTTGTAGTCATTTGTTTCTCCATTGAAGGCGTTGTCCACCCGCTTTGCGTACATTAATGCCTTTTCCGAGTTTAACTCTTTGAATGATAAGAACATTTCAATATTGTGGGCAGTGGAATCCTTATTCTGTCCAGCAACTTTCATCGGTAGAAATGCAAATAAAATTGCAAAAAATATGGTGGAATGTATAGAGCACTTAAACCTCATTACTTCAGTGTGTTAACTTAAAATGTTATACAAATGTAATATATTTTTTTTGAAATGTATCACTAATATAATCTTCAATTTTTGTCTTTGATTTTGTTCGTCTCTAAATTTGTTTACAACAAACATCAACACTTGTGTATTTATGAGAAATTTATTGTCAACATTAGTCCTAGTACTTCTATTTGTCTCTTGCGAGAAGAACACTGAAAATCCTGGCGAAGAACCTCAGGTAACTACCGATTTTAGAATCGAACTCAATGAAGAAAATGTCACCCCTTATTCAGTACAATTCAGTATATATCCTGAAGATAAAGAGGGTGTATTCTACTATGATATTGTATCTGCATCGAGAATATCTTCGGTAGATGTTCAGCAAATAAAAAGTGAAATCGAGGAATCTGCCCAATCTCTTGCAGATATGACAGGTTCGTCTTATGAAGATATGTTGGCATACCTACTATATAAGGGCGACCAGGTGGATATCTACAGCGGTACAGGTTACCTTCCAGATAAAGAGTATTGCATTTATGCTTTTGCCTGGGATGATCCTGAAGCAGAATTGACCACTTACGAATTTTCGACCAAAGAGGCTACCCCATCTTCGGAGTCTATGAATATCTCTTTTGAAAATGTTACTGAGTATTCAATGACTGTAAAAT
This sequence comes from Candidatus Coprenecus sp., assembly GCA_045635245.1. Taxonomy (GTDB): domain Bacteria; phylum Bacteroidota; class Bacteroidia; order Bacteroidales; family UBA932; genus Coprenecus. Next base: position 2,612 of record JAZRBT010000226.1, on the reverse strand, counting down.
GTGAACCCTCTGCAGGAGTGGATGTATTCTACTACTATTTTGCAGAAACTGCCACCGTGGATGCTATGATGGCAACAATGGAAGATGAATATGCATACCTTTCTTATTATGCGATGAATGTCAGCGTGGAGTATCAGGGTTCGCAAAATATTGCACAACAAGCCCTAAAAGCTGATACCGATTATACAGCAGTTGTAATGTGTGTGGATGAGTCCGGCAACAGATTCCTTGCTATGGCATCACAGGCAACTTCAGCAGGCTCTGATGTTCCAAGAGTAGAGTCAGAATTGTTTGAACTTCTGCTTGGTGAGTGGACAGGTGTTCAAATGGTTACCGATTTGTACAATCCTGCACAGGAAACCAGATTTGACGTTACTATCGTAGCAGGTGTAGATGACTACGATTACGATTATAGAGCAAATAACCAGTTGGTGGCACTTGTTGACGGATGGTGTGATATTGCTTACTATGGAGTCACTTCATTGGCAGAACAGGAAATCGAGGAACCTGAACTTAAATATGGACCCAAGTGGTTGTTGGATATCGCAGAAGGCGATGTGGTTACTGTTGACGGTATGGCTCGTTATTCTGTTATGGGATGGTTCTTCTTCGGTGATACATATATGTTGAGTGCAAAACCCGATGGTTCTCAAATTTACACCGACTCAAATTTCGATGTTACAATTTCAGATGATTACAATACCATAACCATTTCATCTCCTGCAGCATTGGGAGAAGCATATCCTGCTATCGCATATCAATTCTCAGGATATGGCTGGATGGGTTACTACTATGGTGCATCAGACATCGTTTTGACAAGAAAATAATTTAAATAAAATACTAAAAACAACTCATTATGAAAAAGATTTTATTCTTCCTGATTGCAACTATGTTGCTCGCGTGTGGTTGTAATAAACCTGTGGAAACCACCACACCTCCTACAATTGTTTTGTCAGATGTTTCTGCTACAGCGACTACAGTTACATTTGCAGCAACTGTTACTGATGCTACATCTGCAGCTTATGTGATATTGCCTGTAGATGAAACACTACCTGCATTGGATGCTATTCTTTCACAAGGAACTGCTATGGATCTTTCTCAGGGAAACAAAATCTCTGTAAATGCTGCAGGATTGGAGTCTGCTACTGAGTATCAGATTATTGCTGCTGCATCAAATGATGGTGGAGTTGTTGGTTCAAACACCTTGTATGTTACAACATTGGCACAAGGTGAGATGTCGATCAATGTAGAGATTGTACAAGTCGATCACGAAAAGATGCACTTCCGTGTAAAATCTGAGAATGTTGAGGAACTTGCATATCTTGTTCTTTATTCAACTAAAGAGACTCCCGAGGCATCTTATGTATTCTTGAATGGTGAAGAAATCGAAGTTGGCAGCAATGAATCAGTTCCTGTTACCTCTTTGGAATGTAACAAAGAGTATAAACTTGTGGTAGCTGGTCGTTCAGGTGAACAAACTTATGTCCCTGAACCTCTTATCTTCAAAACAGATGATGACCCCGCAAATGTGATTTCTCACGACTATACAAGAGCGAAAGGTTTCAAATGGAGCTCAAACGCATATATTATGCTTGCTTATGAAGGAGCAGACGGTGACCTTGCATACGATGAAACAATGTTATGTCTTGACTTCTATGTAGATCCCGAAATAGACTATCTTCCTGCAGGTGTTTATGAAGTAGCTGAATCTAATGAACCTCCTGTACTAAGTACATTCTATTCTACATACGGATATGAAGACGGCGTGAAATTGAAGAGCGGTACAGTTGAAGTACTTATTGATGAGGAAACAAAAGCTTACACTTTCAATGCTGATATTTACCTTATCGACGGTCGCCATATGGTTGCAACCTATACAGGTGATGTAGAAGGTATGGAGGTTGTGGATATTATCACCCTTAATACTGTATTCACTTCTGCTGCAGCTCAAAAGTTGGAATCGGATGGATCAAACTGGCTTCTTACTCTAAGCGATGATGCAGGAAACACTGCAGTGATTGATTTGTTTACATACGCTACCCCTTATATCCCTGAATCTTCATATACTATCCAGTTTGAAGATATCACAACTACCGAGTTCGACGGTAATACCTCTTACTTTATTTTGGCAGAAGAACCTGAAACTGAAGTTGGTTTTGCTACAGGAACCTTGCACGTTACTATCGATTGGGATAGCAAAATATATGATTTGTCTTTCTATGGTTCATTGACAAATGGTGTAGTTCTTGAAACCTCTTATGAAGGTGAAATCGAAGGTGTTTCACTTGAACAATCTACCGAAGTCATCAATTTGGAAATGACCGGAGCGACTGCTCACTCTTATGAAAGTGGTGCAAACTGGTATTTGACTTTTACCGATAAAGAGGAGCAACATCGTCTTACAATCGATGCTTATTGCACACCTTCACAAGCTCTTCCGGAAGGACAATATGTTTTGGGAACAGGTCAGGGCAAAATCGCTTACGATGCTACATCTATCACAGTAGTGGGAGAAGGTCAGTTTAACTTCCAGGAGGTGACAATGGATGTTACTATCGACTATATCGCAAGAACATACCGCTTCGATATTACCGGTAAAATTATGGACGGAC
>JAZRBT010000225.1:0-45414 GCA_045635245.1 Candidatus Coprenecus sp. | reverse complement strand
CTTCTTGGGAGTCTTTTCAAATTCCTCAGGGAAGAGTTCCACATTAGCCACCTTACAATAGTTGGGAACGTGCTCATTCATCTCTTTTACAGACTGTTTGAGTTTTTCCAACAATTGTTCGTTGCTTAGTCCGTCAGCAGTAGCCACCTCATAATCAGGATAAACCAATGCCACAAGACGACCTTTGTCCTCGATAATCAAAGACTCCACAACATAAGGCATATTGTTGATTTCTCCCTCGATCTCCTCAGGATAGATATTCTGACCTGAAGGGCCGAGAATCATACTCTTGCAACGACCTTTGATAAACACAAATCCATCAGAGTCGATAACCCCCATATCACCGGTCTTGAACCATCCGTCAGGGGTAAACGATTCAGCTGTCGCAGCCTCATTCTTATAATATCCTAGGAATACATTTTCCCCTTTAACCAAAATTTCACCGGGGATATTTTCAGGATCGACAGAATCGATCTTAACCTGCATACGGGGAGCAGCCTTACCGCAAGAATACAACTTGTTTTTATCCCAGGGAGCGTATGTGATGATAGGACCGCACTCGGTCATACCATAACCCACTGTAAATTTGAAACCAATCTTCTTGAAGAATGCCTCAGCTTCTTTGTTGAATGCTGCACCACCGATGATAACTTCTTTGAACTGACCACCGAAAGCTGTCTCCATCTGAGCCAGGATTTTCTTCTGAATCATCTCGTCGATAATAGGAAGATGAAGCAACAGTTTGATATCTCTTCTGTTGATAATAGGCTCAAGTTTCTTCTTATATATTTTCTCGATTACCAATGGCACTGAAATCACGATATCGGGTTTAACGGTAGACATTGCATCAAGAATAATTTTAGGGGTAGGGAGTTTGTTTAGGAAATGAACGTGTGTACCCACGCAGAATTCCAAAAGAAACTCAAACATCATTCCATACATATGGGCAGTAGGAAGCATTGATACACAGTTAGATGCATTATCCAAATGAGGTTGTACCTCTTTCCCGAACAGAACATTGGAAAGTAGTGAACGATAAGGCAACATTACCCCTTTTGAGAATCCTGAAGTTCCCGAGGTATAATTGATCATCGCCAACTCATCTGGAGAATCCTCATAATAAGAGACACACTCAGGGTGGAAACTGCGAGGATATTTCTTACCGAACAATTCGTTCAAATGTTCACGGGCACTCTCTATACTTTCACTTTTAGCATATAGCAATGAAAAATCATTGATTAGAATAATTGCCTCAAGATCGGGCATCTCCGACTGTGTCAGACTCTCCCAAATAGAGTCACCCACAAAAAGGACTCTCGATTCAGAGTGATTTACCAAATGGTGGATATTGCCACTCTTGAACTCGTGAAGCAATGGAACGGGTACTGCACCATAAGTCAATGCAGCCAAAAAAGTTACTGCCCAATTGGCTTGATTTCTTGAACAAATGGCAATTTTATCACCTTTGTTAACACCACACATATCGAGCATAATGTGAATCTTCTCGATTCTTCTTGCCACATCACGATAGTATAGAGTTACACCTTTGTAATCAGACAATGCAGGACAGTTCCAATTTTTCTTGATACTCTCCTCAATAATTTTGTTTAAAGACTTTTGATTCATAATTAAAATTAGTTATTTTCTTCAACTTCCTCGTAATCAACATACTGACCAATCGAATCATCAATAATTTTCTCCTGCTGGTCAGGTGTGTTGTCTGAAACGAACACATCCCCCTCCCTCTTTCCTGAATGGTTTTCGGGAGCAGAATATCCTCCTCTCCTGCTACGGCCACCGAACAAACCTCCGATTATACGGATAATGACAAGTGGCACAAGAATGAAAATAAATATTGCTGTAAACAATAATAATCCTAACAAACTCATAATCTATCTTTTACGGAATGAACCGTTATCCAAATTCAATACCATTTCTCTTCCCTCGAATGTCGTAACGGCCACCTCTTTTGAAGAAATAACCTCCACCTTGGTATCCTTTTTTAACCTTTTCTTTTTTGTAAACTCAGCAGCAAGAGTTCCATCAGACTTATAAATCAAAGTCTGGTAAGCACTTCTCACCACCCAATATCTGCCATTGCCCACAGTAATCATCTGAGGCAATGAAACAATAGTCTCATTCAAAGAGACATCATTCCACAAGGGATACTTGCTACCATCGAGATTATACATCGAGATAGTATTATCGGTATGCAAAACTACCGCCACATACTCCTTGTCCCCTTTAAAATCGTAAACATTGGGACCGAGCAACACCTCTTTACCCAACGAAACAGGGAATTTGCCAACCTTTCTGCCCAATCTGTCCAACAGATACATTTTACTTCCGGAGCAGAAAAGCATCTGAAGTTTGTCGTTCTTCAGATAATCTATCTGTTCCACTGAGCCACACAAAGGTGAATCAAACTTAATGGTCCAAATCCCTTTCTTTGCACTGTTCAACAGGCGCAGATCGTTATTATCCCTCTGTTCGAGATAATTCATAGAACCATTGCGAAAATCTTTGACCACAAACGGACCTCCAAATACTTCAACCACAGTATTGTCGAGCACCTCCATCTGTTCCATCTCCGGAACTCTCAGCGGTGCAGGCATAGTGGCAAGATCCTCGTGATAATATACAATACCGGTTCCCAACGAACCATTTTCCTTTCCAATCTGAATAAAGGCACATTCAAAATTCTCATCAGTTACAAGCTCCTTAAACTTGTCACCATAGGAACCTTTTAGAAATCTGGACAAAGAATCGGCACTGCGATTCAAATTCAGATACATCGAAATGACAGAACTCTCACCCAAATGCTCTGAAGCAGGAGTCTGAGTGAGATAATCATCCAAATTGAACATAAACTCATTCGCCTGTTCCTTATATAGATATTCTATTTCAGAATCTCCCCCTATGAATATCCATCCGTCATTTACAAAATATTTTTCCTGCGAGGTAGGAGCAAAAAACTGTCCCATTACCTCAGGGATATACTTCTTATATATATAGTTGGCAATAGAATCTGTCTGTTCTCCCAGAGGGGCAGTTTCTTTAGATTTTATTGCCAATACCCTTTTTTCCTTGCCATCCATATCAAATCCGAAAACCGCAATTTGCTCGGGCTTGAGAGATTTGATAAAATTGAAAGTGGATACATTCGAAGAGATAGCCTTTTGAGCCATCACATTCAGATAGTTGTAATCCTTTAACTTCTTGTGAGATTCCAAATAGGTCGAATAATTGTTCAAATATGCTCCAATATCAGATATTGAGAGTATAAACAAATACTTGCAATGATTTGGAATCAAGGTATATATATCGCTTTTCTGTTCTTTCTGAGTCAAAAGGACATTGGCGAAATTAGCCTCTTGTGAAGAGGCATTGGACTTACCCTGAAGAGTAATTTTATTGGGTTGTCCATCTACTGAGAATGTTGACCAACCGGCAAACGACTGGGCAAATCCTGCATATTTCAAATAATCTTTACCGGCAAATCCCGAGAACATTTTACCCAAATTACTGTGATTCAGGTGCAACACCTCGTTATTATGTTTGACTCCAGAAACAGAGCCATAAAGTGCATCATCCTCTATAGAGGTCTGATTATCAATATGTCTGAGTGATGACTCCACAACGATAAGAGACTCACTCGCCAAAATGAAATTACCGTACACTGTAAACGAAATATTGGGTACAGTGGAACGGTAGATTACATTGTCGCCGTATCTTTTATTGACGACACCGGAACATTTACGTTCTATACGACTCATCAGAGTCTGGACATCGGCATCTTCCGGCACAGATATCACCAGCAGCGGTGAAACCTTGTTTTTGCTTGAATAATGAGAGGAGAAAATGGCATTCCAATTATTGGAATCGTCAGGGAGCATTTTGACAAATGAATCAAATGCCCCCCCACGCTCCATATATGTTGCTATTTTTTCCAATTTCTCGGACTCGAACAAGACAATCGCATCGGATGGAATTGCTGAAATACCTTCTGATATTGAGATATACGGCTGGTCGTTCCCACCTTCTTTGGAAAATAGCAGATAAAACAACGAACCCACACCCAAGATTAGGAGTGCCGCAATCACACTATAAACGATTATCGTTTTCCTGTTCATTCCGATTCAGGTTTAAATAACACTATTTTTTAGTTTGTTCTGGTTTCTTTGACAAAGAAATTTTAGATTCTTTTTTCATTTTTTCAGGTTCTGCAGCTTTAACTTCAGTTGCAGGAGCAGCCTTCATAACTTTGATAAGTTCAACATTGAAAATCAAAGTTGAGTTGCCGGGGATAGGACCGCTACCTCTTTGGCCGTATGCCAAGTCAGCAGGGATATAAAGTTCGATTTTACCACCCTCTTTAGCATAAGTAAGACCTTCTGTCCAACCTTTGATAACTCTGTTCAAAGGGAATTTGATAGGCTCTCCATTTTTGTAAGAAGAGTCGAATACTGTACCATCAAGAAGTTTTCCTTCATAGTGTACTTCTACAGTATCAGTAACGTCAGGAGCAATACCGCTACCTTCTACAAGAACTTTGTATTGAAGACCGCTTTCAGTCTCGATAACACCTTCTTTCTCTTTGTTTTTCAATAGGAATTCAGCACCTTGTTCTTTTGCAGCATTTGCTACATAACCTTGTCTTTGCATAAGGTACATCTGAATCATCATACTAACTTCTTCTTGTTTGATTCTGGTCTCCACATTACCAGCCAAAACATCATCAAAACCTTTTTGAAGTTCTGCAAGATTGATTTCTCCGAAAGGAGCATTTGTCAAAGTTGCTGCATAATACATACCCAAAGCGTAGCTGATTGAGTCGATTTTTGAAGAAGTTGTTTCAGGCATTCTGTCACCTGCTTTGTAAACTTTGTTTCCGCAAGAAGAAACTGCGAATAGTGCTGCCATAGCAGCTACTGCGATAATAATAGTTTTTTTCATTTTAATTTATGAGTATATTAATGTTATTATTTTTTTCCAGTTGCTCGTGTTGTCAAAAAGAGTGCCAAAAGACCCACAATTGCTGCAAATGTTGATGTTACAAGAATTGCAAGTTTTCCCTGGTCTATCAACATTGCATCTTTGAAGGCAAGGTTATCTATGAAAATGGACATTGTAAATCCGATACCACCCACAATACCAAGAGCAAATACTTGTCTCCAACGCACTCCTACAGGAGCCTGTGCAAGTTTCATTTTCACTGCAAGGAAACTGAACAATGTGATACCGATTGGTTTACCAAATAAAAGTCCGAAGAAAATACCCTGCATCACAGGAGGAACAACTCCCGAAGAGAGAACTTCTCCATTTATCTCCACTCCGGCATTTGCAAGGGCAAAGACAGGCATAATAAAGAAGTTCACCCAATGGTGCAGTTTACTTTCAAGTCTATGCAACAAAGGATTCATAGTCTTGACACTCTGCGACATACGATATATGTAGTCGAGTTGTTCGGAATTTGCCAAAACCTGCACCTCGCTATTTCCAGCCTCCTTGAATTTCTCCAGAAGAGATTTTGTACCGACATAGAATCTCACCTCATTGATAGAAGTGGTGGCAGGAATGGTCATTGCCAGAATCACACCTGCGATAGTGGCGTGGATTCCCGATTGGAAAATGCAGAGGAACAAGAAGAATCCGGGGATTAGATAAGCTGCCGAGCTCTTCACTCCCGAACGGTTAATCAAGACAAGAATCAATATGATAATTGCTGCGAAAATCAAATAGTTCAGATGAAGTGCGTGAGAGGGATAAAATATCGCAAGGACAATAATTGCCCCGATATCATCGACAATTGCCAAAGCTGTCAGGAACACTTTCAGTGACAGAGGACAACGGCTTCCCAACAACGAAAGGATACCGATTGCAAATGCAATATCGGTAGCCATCGGAATACCCCAGCCATTCGCACTCGGAGTACCACCATTGATTAGAGCATAGAAAATCGCAGGGACAATCATACCTCCCAAAGCTGCAAAAATCGGCAAGAGAGCCTTCTTGGGCGAAGACAACTCCCCAACGAGCAATTCGCGTTTAATCTCGAGTCCTACAGAGAAGAAGAATACGGTCATCAACACATCGTTGATCCACATTTCCAATGGCATACTGAACGAGAAAGTTCCCAACGAGAAACCTATCTCTGTATCCCACAACTCATACAAACCCCTCATTGCAGGGATATTGGCAGACATTACAGCGACCGCCGCACAAATCAACAATAGAATACCACCGGTAGTCTTACTGTGGACAAACGTGTGATATGCCCCTTTAAGACCCGGAATAACTTTCGAACTTAGACCCATATTCATATATCTTTTTTAACTTCAATCTGCAAATATAAGACTTTTTCCGTTCTCAGCGGTATACACCAATATCTTATATAATATGCGGGCACCTACATTTGCATCCCATTCCCCCTCTTCGCCGGGAGCCACCTCACACAAGTCAAAACCGATAATCTTCTTACCCGACTTGCTCAACTTGTAAATCAGATAGTCAGCCTGAGCAAATGTCAAACCTCCGGGAACAGGAGTTCCTGTATTTGGACAATTCTCCGGAGTCAGGGCATCTATATCAAAACTGATATATACCTTCTCGGGCAGATTGGAGATAATCTCATCACAGATATCGTTCCAGGTACGGCCATTGAACTGCATCTGATTCAACATAAAATCGGTGAAAGGGGCAACTCTTGGAGAATTGAAAATCAACTGATGCTCATCCGAACAGTAATCTCTGATTCCGACTTGAACAATTTTGCTCACCGAAGGAACATTCTCCAACACATTGTACATTATCGAAGCGTGAGAGAATTTGAATCCCTCATAAGCATTTCTGGTATCAGAATGGGCATCCAGATGCAGCACCCCAAAATTTTCGTGATGTTCACCCAAAGTTTTTATCAATCCGAATGGCACGCTGTGTTCTCCACCAACCACTGCCACAAGTTTGCCTTGTGAAATATATTTCTCAGATTGCTCTGCCACGTATGCATTAAGTTTGTCCGAAGCATTGTTCACTGCTCTGAGTGCTATATGGTCAGCTGAGACACTCTCTCCAGACTCCAATGCCGCGATAACATCCTCTGCAGCCTGACGAGCTTTGGCACTCATTTCATATATATCTTCCGACACAGGAACTGTCCAGGCCTTGGTATTCCAGCTTTGAGGAATCTTTTCATCGAACAAGTCCACCTGCAAAGAGGCATCTATAATTGCCTGTGGGCCATCTGCAGTACCCTTTCCATAAGAGACTGTAGCATCCCAGGGAACAGACAACAATACAATATTCGCTTCTTCTTCATTACAGGGCAATCCGAAATAGTTACCATTTGCAACCCCGATGTCATTTGGATTAAAATCACTCATATCAATTAACATTTATAAAAGTTTCATAAAACTGATAAACAGTCATTTACAAAATCAGCCACTTTATTTTTTCCGTTTTCCGCCGATTTTATTTGCAGAAAAATAAAGTTTTAGATAATTTAGAGGCACAAAGGTAATAAATATGAAGATTAGTTCTGAAGAATTGCACCGTAATTTAAAGAAGTTTTTCGGCTTTGATTCCTTCAAAGGAGAGCAGGAACAGATTATCACTCACCTGATTGAAGGAAACAATTGCTTTGTGCTTATGCCCACCGGAGGCGGTAAATCACTATGCTATCAGTTACCTGCTCTGCTAATGCCCGGAACTGCCATTGTGGTATCTCCTCTGATTGCGCTAATGAAAAACCAGGTAGATGCCATCCGAGGATTTATCTCCGGAACCCAAGGTATTGCAAACTTTTTAAATTCATCACTCAACAGAGCGCAGATCCAATCTGTCAAAAACGATTTGATCACCGGAGTGACCAAACTTCTCTATGTTGCACCGGAGTCACTCACAAAAGAGGAGAATGTTGCCCTTTTGAAACAGATACCTATTTCATTTTATGCAATAGACGAGGCGCACTGTATCTCCGAGTGGGGACACGACTTCAGACCTGAATACAGAAATATCCGTCAGATTGTCGAAGAGATCGGAAGGGCTCCAATCATTACTCTTACCGCTACTGCCACCCCGAAAGTGCAGTCCGACATTCAGAAAAACCTTTGTATGACCGACGCCCGGGTATTCAAGAGTTCTTTCAACAGACCCAACCTATATTATGAAATAAGGGACAAATCTAATATCAAAAAAGAGCTCATTCAGTTTATCCGTTCAAATTCTGGAAAATCGGGTATCATCTATTGTCTCAGCAGAAAGAAAGTTGAAGAGATTGCCGAGTTTCTGAATATCAATGGAATCAAAGCCCTCCCCTACCACGCAGGTATGGATGCAGCCACCAGAGCCAAGAATCAGGACAAATTCCTGATGGAGGAGATAGATGTTATTGTGGCAACCATCGCTTTCGGTATGGGCATCGACAAACCTGATGTACGATTTGTAATACACTACGACATTCCCAAGAGCCTCGAAGGATACTATCAGGAGACAGGACGCGCCGGCAGAGACGGACGGGAAGGAAAATGTCTGACCTTCTACAGCTATAAAGACATCCAGAAACTCGAGAAGTTTATGCAGGGAAAACCCATTTCCGAACAGGAAATCGGAAAGCAGCTTCTCCTTGAGACTGTTGCATACGCCGAGACAAACCGTTGCCGCAGAAAAGTTCTGCTGAACTATTTCGGAGAAGATTACAACGAGGAGAATTGCGGAAACTGTGACAACTGCTTGCATCCAAAGAAAATGTTCGACGGGCAGCAAGATATGTGTACAGTCATCGAGCTGATCGAATCAATGAAAGAAAATTTCAAGGCAGAACACCTTGCAAATATACTTGCCGGAGAATCGAACTCCATTATCAAGTCCTACAATCATCACCATAGCGAATTCTATGGTATCGATAAAGAGAAAGGAAGCAAATATTGGCTGGCTGTCATCCGTCAAGGACTGGTAATGCACCTTTTGGATAAAGACATTGAACAATATGGACTTATCTCTGTTTCTCCGCAGGGTATTGAATTCCTCAACGCTCCACACCAGCTGATGATAGCAGAAGACAGAACCTTCGTCGAAGGAGACGATGACGATGATGACGCATTCGCTATGGGTGGCGCAAAAGGGGGAGTCACCGGAGGAGGTGGAGGAGATATGGTTCTGCTCTCAATGCTTAAAAACCTGAGAAAAGACCTCTCCAAAAAACTCTCTTTGCCAAGTTGGGTAATTTTCAGTGACCCTTCTCTGGAAGATATGTCAATACTCTACCCTATTACCATCGACGAATTGAAAGGTTGTCAGGGAGTAGGTGCAGGAAAAGCGGTCAAATATGGTGCGGAATTCCTTAAACTTATTGAAAAATATGTTGAGGAAAACGAAATCGAACGTCCCAACGACATTGTCATAAAATCTGTTCCAAACAAATCTGAAAACAAAGTCTTCATTATCCAAAGTATCGACAGAAAAGTTCCTTTGGACGAGATTGCAGAGAGAAAGAATATGGACTTCTTCGACCTGTTGGACGAAATTGAGACCATTGTAAACTCGGGAACCAAGATCAATCTCGATTACTTTATCAAACAAGTGGTTGATGAGGATACCATCGACGATATATTCGACTACTTTAAAAACGATGCCGAATCCGATTCTATAAAAGAAGCATTGGATGAACTCGGTGGAGAATATGAAGAAGAAGAGATAAGATTGGTAAGACTGAAATTCATTTGCGAAGTGGCAAACTAAAGTTGCACTTCGACTTGCCTTTCTTTAGCAAAATAGGTTACCTGCCGTTTAGCATAACGGCGGGTATCTCTTTTTATAAGGTCTATTGCTCTGTCGAGCGATATGTTTCCGTCGAGATATTCAAAAATTTCCTTGTACCCCACAGTCCTGAGGGCAGGCATATCCCTATACTCCATAAGTCCCTGAACCTCTTCGACCAACCCATTTTCCACCATTAAATCCACACGGCGGTTAATGCGGTCATAGAGTATCTCACGAGGCATATTCAGCGCCAAGCGTTCTATCTCGAAAAAACGCTTCTTCTTGGGCGCTGTCCGGTATGAAGAATATTTTTTACCGGTGGAAATAGTCACCTCAAGAGCTCTGATAACCCTTTGTTTGTTGGAAATATCTATAAAATTGAGTGAGTCGGGATCCAATTCCCTCAGACGCTGCTGCAGCAACGGAAACTCCGTTCCGAAAGCCTGTTCTGTAAGAGTCTTGCGCAATTGCTGGTCCGCAGCAGGAAAATCATCGAGACCATAGCACAAAGCATCGGCGTATAATCCTGAGCCTCCGACCATCACTATGTCGTCGTACTCTTTGAATAATTCCGAGAGCAGTTCCATTGCATCCAATTCATACTGCCCTGCTGAATAATAATCTGTAACTGAGTGGGAAAATATAAAATAGTGTTTGACCTTCTCCAACTGCTCGGCACTTGGAGGAGCTGTACCGATTCTCATCTCGGTAAAAATCTGCCGGGAATCACAGGATAGTATTGGGCAACCATACTTCAATGCCAAATCTATAGCATAGTCGGTCTTACCGACTGCCGTTGGTCCCAATACTACTGTCAATCTTTTATTCACCCGGTGTCCGCTTAAAATTTATTCCCCTTCCTCTCCCTCAGGAAGTTCATCATCTTCGTATTCCTGGTCGCAGTCACTTTCCACGAAACTTGACCTGCCATAATCAGAATACTCTTCGAAATCTTCGTATTGGGCTGAGAATTGATCGGGAATTCTACCTTTTTCATTAACAAGACAAGGATAACTCAACTTTCTGTTGAATTCCTGCTCCGAAATAAAGGTTAGAATAATGGATAGATTCATCGGCACATTGTAAACATACTTCAACACCAATTCCTGGTTCTCGATAGTTGACTGCAATGTTATGGTATCCATCGAACCGTCTCCGAAATCGAAAAGCCCGTATCTTTTCAACGGATTGCCTTTTTTGTCCAAAGCCTCGAAATAGACCATCTGGTCCAATGAATATTCAAGATCGCTACATAGGAATTCATGCAAACGATACAGAGACATATCTGATTCCAGAAGATACTCTCTGAGGAATACTTTACTCTTGGTTATAGTCGCTTTGTAAGCACAAATCATATTTTAGTTTTTAAGTTTTATCGTTGAATGGAAACCAAAGTTACAAAAGATTTTTTACAAATATCCTAAATTTTTATCATTTCAGAGGGGTATTTTTATTTTTGAAGAGATTTCTTCCAAAGAGTCAGCAATATAGCAAAACATCAAGAAAAATGTACTATCTTAGCGACACAATTTATTATTATGGCGCAACAGGCGGGTAGCGACACATATAAATCCATTAATGCCCCTGCTCAGGGGATATACAAAGACAAAGGGAGCAAGTTCCTCTCTTTCGCATTTCCCGTTCAGACAGAAGAAGAAATCAAACCTATAATAGATTCCCTGAAAAAAGAGTACTACGATGCCCGTCACCATTGCTATGCCTACCGCATCGGACAATTCGGTGACATCTGGAGAGCCAACGACGACGGAGAACCCTCCTCCACTGCAGGAAGACCTATCCTCGGCCAGCTCCTCTCGAGCGACATCAGCGACATCCTGATAGTAGTGGTACGATACTTCGGAGGTATTAAATTAGGTGTGCCGGGACTCATCAAAGCCTACAAAAGCGCCACAAGCGATGTTTTGGAGAATGCAGAAATTGTTACAAAAATAGCCTCAAGCAGAATTTCTCTCCACTTCGGATACCTGGCAATGAACGATGTAATGAAGAAACTGAAAGAGTTCAACATCGTCCCCGACAAACAGGAATTTGACAACGAATGTAAAATTGTCCTCCATATCAGACTCTCCGAAAAAGAGAGATTTATAGAGGCAGTCGAAAAATATGCAAACGTACAGCAAGAACAATAACCAACAATCAATAATAATATGGCAAAAAGTCTAATCTCAATTCAGGATTTCACAAAAGAGGAAATACTACACATCCTCGATGTTGCAAGGGAGTTCGAGCAGAACAAATCCCAGACATTCCTCAGTGACAAGGTCATAGCTTGTATTTTCTTTGAGCCCTCAACCCGTACCCGACTAAGTTTTGAGACTGCCTCAAACAGATTGGGTGCCAGAGTGATAGGTTTTTCGGACGCAGCCAACACAAGCGTCAGAAAAGGGGAAAGCCTTAAAGACACTATAAAAATGGTATCGAATTATGTCGATCTGATCGTAATGCGCCACCCTTTGGAAGGAAGTGCCAGATATGCTTCGGAAATTGCATCGGTACCTGTCATCAATGCAGGTGACGGAGCCAACCAGCACCCCACTCAGACATTGCTCGATTTGTACACCATCAAAGAGACCCAGGGAAGATTGGACAACATAGATATTAATATGGTAGGAGACCTGAAATACGGCAGAACCGTTCACTCGCTCCTTCAAGCCCTTTCTCACTTCTCCCCTTCGTTCACCTTCACCTCGCCCGCAGAGTTGGAGATGCCTCAGGAATACAAAGACTTCCTCAACGAAAAGAATATCCCTTACAGAGAGACAACCGACCTCGAACAGTATCTCAACGAGACCGACATACTTTATATGACCCGTATCCAGCAGGAGCGTTTCACCGACCCTGTGGAGTACGAAAAAGTTAAAAATGTATATAGCCTCAACAAATCGATGCTCGGCTCGGTAAGAGAAAATATGAGAATTCTCCATCCGCTTCCAAGACTTCAGGAAATTGCCAACGATGTGGATGAAACCCCTTACGCATCATACTTCAAACAAGCCGAAAACGGAATGTACGTCCGAATGGCTATCATTTCATATTTATTAGGTAAAAGATAGTTGAGAACATTATGGAAAACAGCGAAAAATATTTAAGAGTCAATGCCATAAAAAACGGCACCGTACTGGACCACATTCCCAGCGAACAAATCTTCAGAGTTATTGATATTCTGGGCATTACCAATTCCTCAAATCCCGTCACATTCGGTATCAACCTCGATAGCAAATCGATGGGCAAAAAAGGAATCATCAAACTTGCCGAAAGATTTTTCAAAGATGATGAATTGAACAAAATAGCATTGGTTGCCCCAAAAGCAAGTGTCAATATCATCAAGGATTTTGAGGTCATCGAGAAGAAAGTTCTCACCATTCCGGAGTCGATTACCGGTATTGCAAAATGTTTCAATCCTATGTGTGTAACCAACCATCAGGAGATCGAAACCAAGTTTAAAACCATTGTCAAAGATAATGAGATTAAACTTTTGTGTACATATTGTGAGAAGACAACTGATTCAAAACATATCAAGATTATCAGCAACTCTCACTAATTTTTAACAAAGTCACTAAATTTTTATACCTTTGGGCATTATTTACAATTATTAACACATAAAATATTTGATCAATATGAAAAAAGCTTACAATTTCAATGCAGGTCCTTGCGTTCTTCCTCGCGAAGCAGTCAACGCAGCAATCGAAGCTCTTAAAGACTTCAAAGGAACAGGTATCTCAGTTATAGAAGTTTCTCACCGTAGTAAAGAATGGGAAGCAGTTATGGATGAATGCCGCAGCTTGTGGAAAGAAATCCTTAACATTCCTGACGGTTACAGCGTTCTTTTCCTAGGTGGTGGTGCTTCACTTCAATTCCTTTATGTTGCAATGAACCTTCTTGAAAACAAAGCTGGTTACCTTGAAACAGGTGTTTGGGCTAAAAAAGCTCTTAAAGAAGCAAAAGGTATCGGTAATGCAGTAGCTATCGCTTCTTCAGCTGACACTACTTACAACTACATCCCTAAAGGATACGAAATTCCTACCGACCTTGACTATTTCCACATCACAACCAACAACACTATCTACGGAACTGAAATCCACGAAGATATGGATTGTCCTGTAAACTTGGTTGCTGATATGTCATCTGACATTATGAGCCGTCCTGTTGACGTTTCTAAATATGCTCTTATCTATGGTGGTGCACAAAAGAACGTAGGTCCTGCAGGTACAGTATTCGTAATCGTGAAAGACGAAATTCTTGGTAAAGTTTCTCGTTACATCCCTACAATGCTTGACTACAGAACTCACATTGAAGGTGAATCTATGTTCAACACCCCTCCTGTATTCTCTATCTTCGTAATGAACGAAACTCTTAAATGGGTGAAAGCACAAGGTGGTCTTGAAAAAGTTTACGAAATGAACAAAGAAAAAGCTGCTTTGCTTTACAACGAAATCGACCGCAACCCTCTATTCAGAGGTACCGCAGCTGTTGAAGACCGTTCACTAATGAACATCTGCTTCGTAATGGCTGAAGGATATGAGCACCTACAAGATGAATTCTTCGCTTTCGCTAAAGAAAGAGGTATGGTAGGTATCAAAGGACACCGTTCAGTTGGTGGTTTCCGCGCTTCTACCTACAATGCTTGTCCTAAAGAAGCAGTTGAAGCTTTGGTTGCTTGTATGCAAGAATTCGAACAACTTCACAAATAATAACCAATTTAGAAATTTACAATAATGAATATTTTAGTAGCAACTGAAAAACCTTTCTCAAAAGTAGCAGTTGACCAAATCAGAGAAATCGCTGAAAAAGGTGGTCACACCCTTACTACTTTGGAAAAATATACTGATGTTCAACAACTTTACGATGCAGTAGCTGACGCTGACGCTCTTATCGTTCGTTCAGACAAAGTTACCCGCGAAGTAATCGCTGCCGCTCCAAAACTACAAATCGTAGTTCGCGCAGGTGCTGGTTTTGACAACCTTGACCTTGCAGCTTGTACCGAAAGAGGTATCGTTGCAATGAACACCCCTGGTCAAAACTCAAACGCTGTAGCTGAATTGGCACTTGGTTTTATGATTTACATCTCTCGTAACCAATTCACAGCTGGTACAGGTTCTGAGCTTAAAGGCAAAACCCTTGGTATCCAAGCTTACGGTAACGTAGGTCGCCTTGTTGCTGAGCACGCTAAAGGATTCGGAATGAACATCATCGCTTTCGACCCCTTCGTTCCTGCAGAAGCTATCAAAGCTGACGGAGTTGAAGTTGCAGCTACATTGGAAGAACTTTACGAAAAATCTAACTTCCTTTCACTTCACATCCCTGCTACAGAACAAACTAAAAAATCTATCGGATATCACCTTCTTTCAAGAATGCCAAAAGGTGCTTGCCTTGTAAACACTGCTCGTAAAGAAGTTATCCACGAAGAAGAATTGGTACAAGTTCTTACCGAAAGAGAAGACCTTAAATATATTACCGATATCGCTGCTTCAAACCAAGCAGAATTGAACGAGAAATTCGGTAAGAGAGTATTTGCAACCCCTAAGAAAATGGGTGCTGAAACTGCAGAAGCTAACGTAAACGCAGGTGTTGCAGCAGCAAATCAAATCTGTGATTTCTTCGCTACAGGTAACAGAAAATTCCAACTTAACAAATAATAACTGATATGGTAAAAGTAAAACCTTTCGCAGCGATTCGTCCACCCAAAGCTATTGTTGAAGAGGTAGCTGCACGCCCTTATGACGTACTAAACTCTCAAGAAGCAAAAGCTGAAGCTGGTGAAAAATCATTGCTTCATATAACCAAACCTGAAATCGATTTCGATCCTATCATCGACGAACACTCTCAACCTGCATACGACAAAGCAGTTGAAAACCTAAAAGAGTGGATGAACAAAGGTTGGTTGGTTAAAGACCAAAAAGAGTGCTACTACGTTTACGCACAAACAATGGAAGGCCGTACCCAATATGGTATCGTTCTTTGTGCTCACGTAGATGACTATATGACCGGTAAAATCAAAAAACACGAGCTAACCCGTAAAGATAAAGAAGAGGATAGAATGATCCACGTTAGAATCCAAAACGCTAACGTAGAGCCTGTATTCTTCGCTTATCCTGACAACGACGAAATCAACGCTATCGTTGCCAAATATACAGCTAACGCTCCTGAGTACGATTTCGTAGCTCCTGATGATGGTTTCGGACACCACTTCTGGGTAATCGACCAAGATGCTGACATCGCTCGCATCACTGAGATTTTCTCAGAAATCCCTGCATTCTATGTAGCAGACGGTCACCACAGAACAGCAGCTGCTGCTCTTGTTGGAGAAGAAAAACGTCGTCAAAATCCTAACCACCAAGGTGATGAAGAATATAACTACTTTATGTCAGTTGTATTTCCTGAAAGCCACCTTAAAATCATTGACTACAACCGCGTAGTTAAAGATCTTAACGGTTTGAGCAAAGAAGAATTCATCGCTGCTCTTGGTGAAGATTTCGAAGTTAAAGAAATGGGTACAGAGATTTATACTCCTGCTGCTCTTCACAACTTCGCAATGTACATCGACGGCAAATGGTACTCATTGACCGCTAAAGAAGGCAAATATGATGATAACGACCCTATCGGAGTTCTTGACGTTACCATCTGTTCAAACCTTATCTTCGACAAACTACTTGACATCAAAGACCTTAGAACTTCTAAGAGAATTGACTTCGTAGGTGGTATCCGTGGTCTTGGCGAACTTAGCAGAAGAGTTGATTCCGGTGAAATGGTTGCAGCATTCGCATTGTATCCTGTTTCTATGAGACAACTTATCAATATCGCTGATACAGGTAACATTATGCCTCCTAAGACTACTTGGTTTGAACCAAAACTAAGAAGTGGTTTGGCAATTCACAAACTTGAAAAATAACACCACAAGTAACAGAAGATGAAGCCTACTTTAGTTGTATTAGCCGCAGGGATGGGTTCCCGCTACGGTTCTCTAAAACAAATGGACGGTGTAGGTCCTAACAATGAGGCTATTATAGACTATTCCATTTACGATGCTGTGCAGGCAGGATTTGGAAAAGTAGTCTTTGTCATCAGACACTCTTTTGAACAAGAGTTCAGAGAAGTCTTTTCAAAAGAACACTTTGGTGGGAAAATAGATGTCGAATTTGTTTTCCAGGAGTTGGATTATCTGCCCGAAGGATTTTCGGTTCCCGAGGGCAGAATCAAACCCTGGGGCACCTGCCACGCAGTTATGATGGCAGCTCCGGCAGTGGAAGGACCATTTGCTGTAATCAATGCAGATGACTTCTATGGAAGAGATGCCTATATGGTGCTGGCAGAGTATCTTCGCCAGGTAGATGGTACCCATGGCAATTACTCAATGGTCGGTTATAACCTCCGTAACACTTTGTCAGAATATGGCACTGTATCTCGCGGAGAGTGTTCAGTAGATGGAGAGGGCAATCTCGTTTCTATCGTTGAACGCACAGCCATTGCACGTGGTACTGACGGAATTGTCCGCTACAAGGATGAGTGCGGAGAACACCCCATCGACCAGGACACTACAGTCTCAATGAACCTGTTCGGATTTACCCCTGATTTCTTCTCGAAAACAGAAGAACTGTTCAAAGAGTTCCTGTCCAATCCCGCCAATATGTCAAACCCCAAATCGGAATTTTTCATTCCGTTGTGTGTAAACACACTTATCAATCAAAAGAGAGTATCCTTGAAGGTACTCACAAGTGATGCTCAATGGTTTGGTGTCACATACAAGGAGGACAAACCGGAAGTGGTAAGCAAAATTGCCAAGCTTATCGCAGACGGCATCTACCCTTCTAAACTTTGGTAAAAAATACACAAAGGGTGGTTTATGCCACCCTTTATTTTTATAAATGACAAACAACAGATGATTCTATACTCTCTTTTAATACTGACAGCCGTAGTTGTTGCTCTTTGCGTTGTTCTCAACAGAGTATCCAACAAGATAGGAATCCCGATGCTTTTGGGATTTATGCTATTGGGTATGCTTTTCGGCTCTGATGGAATTTTCAGCATTGAATTCAACAATTTTAGCATAACAGAGGACATCTGTACCGTTGCCCTCATTTTCATAATGTTCTATGGTGGATTCGGAACAAGATGGAAAGAGGCACGACCTGTAGTGGTCAAAGCAGGCCTGCTGGCTTCAGTAGGTGTAGTCATAACTGCATTATTTACAGGTCTTTTCTGTATCTACGTATTAGGAATGCCACCCTTGTTCGGTTATCTTATCGGAGCTGTTCTTTGCTCGACAGATGCCGCCTCGGTGTTTGCAATCCTCCGTTCGAGACAACTCGGTTTGAAATATAACACCGCCTCTCTTTTGGAGATAGAGAGCGGTAGTAACGACCCCTGTTCATATATGCTTACCGCCATTATGATTTCTATCATTACCGGAGAAGCTGATGGTGGAGGTATAGGATATATGATTTTCTCCCAACTTGTATATGGTGCCTGCCTGGGATTGGTTATAGCAGTCCTCTCTTGTAAAATAATGAAAAGGTTCGGCAGTTCACGCTCGAGTTTCGATGAGCTGTTCGTATTCGCCATTGCCATTCTCTCTTATGCCCTGCCAAGTATTGTAGGCGGTAATGGTTATTTGAGTGCTTATATAGTAGGTATCATTCTCGGAAACTCAGACATAAAAGACAAAAAGACATTGGTCCCTTTCTTCGACGGAATCAACGGACTTATGCAGGTAGTGATTTTCTTCTTGTTGGGTCTGCTGGTAAATCCTTCAGAACTGCCTGCTGTACTTTTCCCTGCTGCACTCATTGCTATATTTATGGCATTTGTAGCCCGCCCCATATCTATTTTCTCAATACTGTTACCCTTCAAGAGCAGATTCAACCAACAGGCTTTGGTTTCGTTCGTGGGTCTTAGAGGTGCGGCATCCATCGTATTTGCAATTATGGCCACCCCGGCTGTTGCAGAAATATATCCCGATCAGGAACATATCCTATTCAATATCGTCTTTACGGTTGTCATCATATCGATTCTATTCCAGGGTTCATTTATCCCCTATGTATCGAGAAAGCTCAATATGATCGACCAGGACGAAGATATTATGAAGACCTTTACCGACTATTCACAGGACAGTGACATAGAATTTATCCAGGTGGACATCAGCGACAAAGACCCCTGGAAAGACAAAACGGTAAAAGATATTCCCATACCACACGACACATTGATTGCTGTCATCATCCGGGATGGTGAAGCCAAAGTTCCAAGCGGCAAAACCAAAATTAAGGAAGGAGACAAAGTGATTATGACAGCCAAGAATTTTGACAACGACTCCGTAATCCACCTTCAGGAGAGGGTAATCACCCCCGAAAGCGGATGGGTTGGCAAAAAAGTGTTCC
Source organism: Candidatus Coprenecus sp. (assembly GCA_045635245.1). GTDB lineage: Bacteria > Bacteroidota > Bacteroidia > Bacteroidales > UBA932 > Coprenecus. Next base: position 26,263 of record JAZRBT010000225.1, on the reverse strand, counting down.
AATACTCACCCAACAGCAATGAACTCATTGTTCTTATCAAAAGGGGCGAAGAGTCCATTATACCTCGTGGAAACACCGTTCTCCACGAAAACGACATAATGGTTATTAACGAAATCCTTACAAAACCTAAAACCGATTACAATGAGAAAGTCTAAAGTATTTTTCACAGATCTTCACACCTCTGTAAAAGCACCTCTTGTCCAAAAAATGGAGAATGTTGCAAAAGCAGCAGGTATTGAAACTATTGATTTCAAACAAAAATTCGTAGCAATAAAACTACACTTTGGAGAACCCGGAAACCTGGCATTTATCCGCCCAAACTATGCTGCAAGAGTTGCAGATATGGTCCGCTCCTTTGGAGGAAAACCTTATCTTACCGACTCCAATACATTATATTCGGGTAAAAGATCCAATGCAGTGGATCACCTCAACAGTGCAATGGAAAACGGATTCAACCGTATTTCTGCAAAATGTGATGTAATTATTGCAGACGGAGTGAAAGGTACCGATTTCAGGGAACTTCCTATTGAAAACGGCAAATATTGCAAAACCGCAAAAGTGGGAACAGCGATTGTCGATTCAGATATTATCATTGCTCTGAGCCACTTCAAAGGCCACGAACAGACAGGCTTCGGTGGTGCTTTGAAGAATATGGGTATGGGCTGTGCGAGTGTGGCAGGTAAAATGGAGTTGCACTCATCTTCAAAACCGGTCGTAAAGGTCAAGAACTGCCGTTGCTGCAATGTCTGCGTGAAGTTCTGCAATCACGATGCAATCCATCTTTGCGATGTGGAAACTCCCGAAGGAATCAAGAAAAGTGCTCAAATCGATTATAGCAAATGTGTCGGCTGCGGCCAATGTATTGCCCTTTGCCAATACAATGCTGCAGTGGTGGAAGATATGGACACATCAGAGGTGCTCAACGCAAAAATTGCAGAGTACACCAAAGCAATTGTAAAAGACAAACCTTGCTTCTACATCAACTTCATTATGAATGTATCTCCAGAGTGCGACTGCTGGGTACACAACGATGCCGCTATCGTTCCCGATATTGGAATCGCAGCATCATTTGACCCGGTTGCCCTCGATCAGGCTTGTGCAGACTTGGTTATTGCAGCACCCACCCTCAAGACAGGTCGTCTTGGAGAGTGTCACTGCCACGAAGGAGATGACAAATTCCACTTGCTTCACCCCGACACCAACTGGCAATATGGTCTGGATTATGCTCAGGAAATCGGTATCGGTACACGTGATTACGAACTAATTACCATTTAATGGAAAAAGTCGGACAAAACTCGCCCAGAGCCTGGTTTCTCGCCTGCCGTATAAAGACACTTTCGGGGGCAGCTATCCCTGTTCTAATAGGGGCTGTTTTGGCATACATCGACATATCAGCCGGCACAGGAGTATTCCAATGGAGGATATTCCTGCCGGCTTTATTGTTTGCTCTGCTGATGCAAATAGATGCAAATCTGATCAACGACTATTTCGATTATAAAAAAGGGACTGACAGGGAAGACAGACTCGGTCCCGAGAGGGCTTGTGCTCAAGGCTGGATAACCCCCACAGCGATGAAAAGAGGTATTCTCATCACCACTGTTCTCAGTTGCCTTGCAGGTCTTCCTTTGGCTCTTATGGCAGATATGCGCCTGATACTTGTAGGTATTGCCTGCGTAGCATTTGCCTTTCTTTACACTACACATCTGTCATATAAGGGTTTGGGCGATGTGTTGGTGTATCTCTTTTTTGGTATTGTACCGGTAGGATTTACATATTATCTCCTTACCGACGCCCAATGGACCCTCAGCACCACCCTTCTTGGAATCGGATGCGGAGCAGCCATCGATACTTTGTTGGTTGTAAACAATTACAGAGACTATGAGCAGGACCGGAAAAGCGGCAAGAAAACCCTTATCGTCCATTTCGGACCAAAATTCGGATTGTGGTTATATGCCCTCTCTGTTATCCTGGCAACTGCTCTGACAATGGTTGCCATCGCTCACATAAAATCACCATATCACTCTTTGCCGATATTGTTCTACACACTAAGAGCCCTTCACACTTGTTCAAGAATGGCGCGCACCACAGGAAAAGAGTTAAATATTTTACTTGGAGAGACTTCTTCCAACATTCTGATATACGGGATATTAACCTGTATATGCCTAATTTCTCAGTAAAAATAATTACTCAATAAGTTAAAAAAATACCATATTATCACGATTTTTGAAAAGAGATACACGCTAATATAATATGGTATTGTATGCAAATTAATATCCCAACCGAACGACTTACTGAAACAGGAAATAAAATTGCCTCAAAAGTTAAAAGTGCAAAATCGTTACATCCCAAAAGGATAAAATATATTCTTGCCGCCATCATTCTAATCATCATTGCCTTAATTGTTATAACAAACTGGCCCAAAGCGACTCCCCCTGTCTATCCCAGAGTGGAGGGATATCTCGAGCAGATGCACTTTGAAGAGGGAAGATATATCAAGAAAAATGATATTCTTTTCACAATCGACCCCAAACTTTACAAAGCACTTGGGGGAGGTTGGCAGCCCGCCAAATAGTTAAGATTCTCAAAATAAGCACTATTATTTTTGGCAAATTAAAAAAAGGGAGTATATTTGCGAGCCTTTTCTCGTGAAGATAAGGAGGTTTAATTTATTAATTTTTATTTAAAGACCTTAAAATGGCAGTTAAAATTCGTTTAGCACGCCACGGTAAAAAGAATCACGCATTCTTTCACATTGTAGTGGCAGATGTTCGCGCTCCTCGTGACGGACGTTTCATTGAGCAAATTGGCTCTTACAATCCTAACACCAACCCTGCAACCATCAACCTTAAAGGCGACAGAGCTCTTTATTGGCTAAATTGTGGTGCTCAACCTACCGACACTTGTCGTAGAATCCTTTCATACGAAGGTATCCTTCTAAAGAAACACTTGGAAGGTGGTGTTAAGAAAGGCGCTATCACAGCAGAAGTTGCTGAACAAAGATTCAACGCTTGGAAAGCTGAAAAAGATAACAAACTTTCAGCTAAGAAACTTGGAATCAAAGAAGCTAAAAAAGCTGTCGCTAAAGAACTTCTTAGCGCAGAAGCTAAAGTAAACCAAGAAAGAGCAGAAGCTATCAGCAAAAGAAAAGCTGAAGAAGCTCTAGCTGCACAAGAAGCAGCAGCTGCAGCAGCAGCTGAGGCAGCAGCACAAGAAGCTACTGAAGGTGAAGTAAAAACAGAGGAATAATTTATGTTCCCTGCACCAGATACATTGCTTCAAATCGCACAGGTGCAAAAGTCATACGGCACTGAAGGAGAGGTAATTATTAACTTTTCCGCTGAAGCCTATGATTACTTTGACGAAAAAAGACCGGTATTTCTGTTTTTTGACGGATTACCGGTCCCTTTTTTTGTTGAATCATTCGAAACTAAGGGAACACGCAAAGCCCTTGTCCGACTGACAGACATCAACACAATGTCCCGAGCAGAAGAAATTGTCGGACAGAAAATCTATATTGATCCTAAAGATTATAGCGAACTTTCACAAGAGACTGAACTTACCGAAGAAAATCTCACCATTGAAGACCTTGCAGGCTTCAAATTATTTGACCAAAACGACAACCTGGTTGGTCTCATCACATACATCCACGACTTCTCTGGCAACATCTGCTTCGAAATCGAAAACCTCGACTCATATATCCCCTATCATGATGAGTTGCTTATCGATTTAGATATTGAATCAAAAGAAATTACCCTCGAAATCTCAGAAGGTTTGTTGTAAACGATTTACATCAAACCCTCAACAATCTCCCGAACTTTAGAAACTTTCTCATCGAGCAGTTCAGCAGTTGACGCTTCGCACAAGAATCTCAAGTAAGGCTCTGTATTGGAAGGGCGGATATTGAACCACCAATCCGGGAATTCTACTCTGTATCCGTCAAAATCGTATTGTGCCACAGCACTTTCCTTGCTAAGGAAATAATCTCTTACTGCATCCATCGCCTCCTGTTTACGGTCGATTTTGAAGTTGATTTCTCCTGAATTGCAATACTTTTCAATCTCTCCAATCAATTGGGAAACTGTGCGGCCCTTACGGTGAAACTCTGCGACGATATCGAGAATTATAAGAGAAGCCATTATTCCGCTGTCAGAATAGTAGAAATCTTTGAAATAGTAGTGACCGGCCAATTCTCCACCAAAAAGACCACCTATATCTCTCAGACGGGGAGCGGCATAGGCTCTGCCTACCTTCCAGGTGTTGATGGTAACACCCATTGGAACAAGATACTCACCTATCGCCTTTGAACTGCGAATATCCTGAAGGGCATCTATCTTCTGAGCGCCCTCAGCAGCCATTATCTTTCTTCTCGACTCAGCAGCAGCCGATGTTCCAATTCCCCCAACAAAGAATTGTCCCAAAAGAGCTATCATCAAATCGGGTGATATAAATTCCCCTCTTTCGTCAATAAACATAACCCTGTCTGCATCCCCATCATAGATAACCCCTATATCACACTTGTTTTCAAGAAGATACTCCTTAAGCATCTGACGATTCTCAGCCACTAACGGATTAGGCTCGTGACAAGGGAAATTACCATCCATCTGGTCACAAATATAATGGACATTATCCCCAAAGAGTTCTTTGACAAACAGAGCAGAGGCTCCATTTGAAAGGTCCATCGCAATTTTCAAACCTTCCAATGAACCCAAATATTGTTTTTGAAACGAAAGATATTCCTCTCTGATATCCAAAGGATAGACCACTCCCCTTTTTTCTTTTGGAAGAATCTCCTTTCCTTCAAGAATCCATTTTTCAATGGTTCCCAATCCTGTATCATACCCTACAGGGAGAGCATTTTCACGCGAGACCTTCAATCCATTGTCACTTTTGGGATTATGTGATGCAGTAATTTGAACAGAGGCCTTGAATCCTTTTGCAGCAGTTGCATAATAGACATAAGGAGTGGTAGCCAGACCCAAATCATACACATCTGCACCGGCATCGGTTATCCCTTTCAACAGATATTGATGAATCTCATCAGAAGAAACACGCATATCCCTTCCCACTGCCACACTCTGCGCTCCAAGCAACTCGGGCAAGAAATATCCTACTTTATATACTATATCCTTATCAAAGTCGATATTATATTTTCCTCTGATATCGTATGCGTGAAATGCTTTAATCTTCATATCCGAAGTATTTTACTGTTTTGCGAGTTTTGTTTTATAGAATGTGGCAGTCTTGCCTTTAGAGATATTATGCAACTTACTCATTATCATTTTCTTTCTGATAGGAGCAGCGTGATCCACAAAAAGATTTCCTTCCAAATGGTCCATTTCGTGCTGCACCATACGACAAGCAAATTCATCCAGAAACTCCTCTTTTGGCTCAAGGTTTTCGTCATAATATCTCACTGTCATAGATTTTGGACGGGTAACATCGCAATGGATATTGGGAACACTCAAACAACCCTCACCATAAACCAATGTATCTTCACTCTCCTCTATCACTTCAGGGTTAATCATCACCCTTTTGAATCCTTTAAGATAAGGATATGTCTCTGCAGCCTCATTGCCATCGACAACCAGCAATCTGATACTTTTTCCAATCTGAGGAGCTGCAAGTCCCACACCCTCAGCATTGTACATTGTTTCAAACATATCAGCCACAAGTTTTTGCAACTCTTCTTTATTCACTGTTGCTATATCCATTGGCTCCGCCTTTGCTCTAAGCACATCAGAACCATATACATAAATAGGTAATATCATATTCCAACTAAATTATATTTCCACTTTTTCTATCGAGATAGCTCTGAAGAATGATTCCGGCGCTGATTTTATCCACAACCGATTTGTCCCTGCGAGCCATCTTTTTCATTCCACCATCAATCATTGAACGGTGTGCAAGCACTGATGTAAACCTCTCATCTTCCAGTTCTACAGGGATTTGAGGAAAATTCTTCTTCAATTGCTTCAGGAATGTATCCACATATCGTGCCGCTTCTGAAGGGGTGTTGTTCATATTCATTGGATACCCCACGACAAATAGTCCAATCTGCTCTTTTGCAGTATAATTTTTGAGATATTCAATTATCTTTGCAGATGGAACAGTTTCGACGGGTGAGGCAAAAATACCTAAAGGATCGGAGATTGCTATCCCCGTTCTTTTCAATCCGTAGTCTATCCCGATTATTCGATTCATTCTGCAAATTTAGTCAATTAGTTTATGTCAAAGAAATTTAAAAATATAAAAAAAAGACTTTCCAAGATTTATCGTTTTGTCATTGTCAATGACCAGACTCACGAGAATCTCTTCAGAGTCAAAGCCTCGGCACTGAAAGTACTGATATTGGGTATCTTGTCGCTGGGAGTGCTATGCGCACTTATCTTCAGCATCATAGCATACACACCACTCAAACAGGTGTTGCCGGGCTACCCCTCATACCAGACCCAGAGAGCTGCTGTGGAAAATGCGACCAAAGTCGATTCGTTGGAAAGCCGCATACGGGTAATGACCATCCAACTTACCAATATCCAAAGAATCATCAATGGGGAAGCACCCCTTCCCATTGACAGTCTGCTAAATATCGGAAAAGTGGAACAAGCAGAGAAACTCCTTTTGGGAGAGAACATTGCCGACTCGATTCTCCGACACAAAGTCGATTCGATAGAGAGATACAACCTCTCCAATAGCAGAAATATCGAACAAATAGAAGGATTGCTGTTCTTCACCCCCGTAAAAGGGGTTATTACTCAGGGGTATAACCCCGCTGCAGGTCACCCATACATCGACATTGCCATTAAGGACGGCAGTGCCATCTGTTCAGTTCTGGATGGCTCGGTGATTGCTGCCTACTGGAGCGACGACACAGGTTACAATATTCAGATTCAGCACAGTAACGACCTTGTATCTATCTACAAACACAACACCAAACTGCTCAAGAATGTAGGAGACAAAGTTACTGCCGGAACCACCATTTCCCTTGCAGGAAATGCAGGGAGCCTTAGCACCGGCCCCCACCTCCATTTTGAATTGTGGCATAAAGGTGAGCCCATTGACCCCAGCCTATATATAAACTTCTAAACCGACAATAATGAATAAAAAGAGGATTGCCATTTTAGGTTCTACCGGAACAATTGGAACTCAAGCACTCGATGTTGTCAGAGCCAACAGGGAGTCATTTGAAGTCATTTTGCTTTGTGCAAACAACAACTCCTCACTATTGGTCAGACAAGCCATTGAATTCGGAGTCAAAAATATAATCATCGGCAACCCGGACCTTTATACAGAGACAAAGGAGAGTCTGGCTCCATTCAATGTAAATGTCCTTGCAGGAAATGATGCCATCTCCACCTTTATCGAGGAGTGCAACGATATAGACCTTGTCCTTACTGCAATGGTGGGATTCAGCGGATTGGCCCCCACCCTCACTGCCATAAAGAAAGGTATCACCGTCGCTATTGCCAACAAAGAGCCGGTAGTGGCTGCAGGAGAGTTCATTATGGAGAGTGCTTCAAAATATGGAGCAACCATCCTCCCTGTCGATTCAGAACATTCGGCTATATTCCAGGCCCTTCAGGGAGAATGTTCCCCTATCGAAAATATCTTCCTGACCGCATCGGGAGGACCATTCCTTAACACTCCTGTCGAACAACTCGAAAATGTAACCGTAGCACAGGCAATCAATCACCCCAGATGGAAAATGGGTAAAAAAATCACCGTCGATTCATCTACCCTGATGAATAAAGGCTTTGAACTCATAGAGGCAAGATGGCTGTTCAATGTAGCCCCTGACAAGATAAAAATCGTGATACACCCACAATCCATCATTCACAGTATGGTATCATTTGCAGATGGTTCCATCATCGCCCAGATGAATATGCCCGATATGCGCCTGCCCATACAATATGCACTGACCTATCCCCACAGGAAAAACCTGGATATCCCGAGGGTAGATTTTTTCAAATTGGGTTCACTTACTTTTGAAAGCCCGGATCTCACCAAATTTCCTTGTCTGACAATGGCTCTCGAGGCCATCAACAAAGGAGGCAACGCCCCCTGTATCCTCAACGCAGCCAACGAAATAGCGGTAGATGCCTTTTTGAACGAAAGAATAAAATTCACTGCCATTCCACACATAGTGGAAAAAACCATTGAAAAGAGTCTCTTCATCCAAGCCCCCACATTGGAACAAATATTCCAGTCAGACTTGCACACAAGAGAAATAGCATTATCACTTATAAAATAGATATGGATATAATAATCAGAATAATACAAGTAATTTTAGCACTCTCCCTACTCGTGTTGGTACACGAATTCGGACACTTCATTTTCGCCAGACTGTTCAAAATCAGGGTGGAGAAATTCTATTTGTTCTTTCCCCCTGCCATTTTCAAATACAAACCCAAAAAGAGTGACACAGAATTCGGAATAGGAATGATTCCACTTGGCGGTTTCTGCAAAATCTCGGGAATGATAGATGAATCTATGGACAAAGAGGCGATGAAACAACCCCCACAACCTTGGGAATTCAGAACAAAACCTGCTTGGCAAAGACTGTTCGTAATGGCAGGCGGAGTCCTTATGAATATAATATTGGGCATTGTTCTTTACACAGCCATTCTATTCACCTGGGGAGAAGAATATATCAAAACTGAAGATGCTGTCTACGGTATAGAAGTCAACAACCTATCTGAAGAGATTGGATTCCGTAGCGGAGATAAAATTATTGCATATAATAAAGGTGCAGTTCCCGAAAATTTCGCAAACCTGCAAGTGGAACTTGTCAGAAATGATATCTCCTTTGTAACAGTTGTCAGGGGATGCGACACTCTGGATATAGAGATTGATCCCGCATACATTCCTGCAATGCTCAATTCTCCCGGAATGTTTCTTCTCAGAACTCCTATTGCAGTAGGTGGAGTTCCAGACACTTCCATAAATTTCTCATCAGGGCTGCAAAAAGGGGACAAAATCCTGAAAGTGGGAGAAAGTTGCGCAATGTTTTACAAGGACTTGCAAAACTCTCTGCTACCCTACGCGGACAGCACAGCTGTTATGACTATCAAAAGAGAGAGTGAAGAACTCCTCTTCCCAATCAATGTAAACAAAGATGGAAAAGCCGAAATTTTCCTTCAAACCGACCTTTCAGCCATAAATATCACCCAACACAACTACTCTTTCTTTGAAGCAATTCCTGCCGGAATTGAAAAAACTTTTGAAACTTTAGGTAACTACATAAAAGAGTTGGGCCTGATATTCTCTCCCAAAACCGAAGCATACAAATCTGTCGGCAGCTTTATTGCTATAGGCAGCATCTTCCCCAAAAGCTGGAATTGGGAACTTTTCTGGAATATCACAGCTCTCCTTTCGGTAATGTTGGCAGTGATGAACCTTCTACCGATACCCGCTCTTGACGGAGGACACATCCTGTTCACATTGTTCGAAATGATAACAGGACGCAAACCGTCGGTAAGATTTATGGAAATCGCTCAGATTATCGGTATGATTTTCCTATTTTTGCTGATGTTTTTCGCTTTCGGAAACGACATAATGAGATTAGTCAGATAACTATATATAAAATAAGGTATATGAAATTCTTCAAAACAATATTATTGGCACTTTTTGCCCTTGTGGCACTTTCATCTTGCCAGAACAACTCTGATCGTACAAAATATCTTCCAAGCATCAGCGGAAATGCCGGAGACGTATTGGTCATAATCAATAAGGCCCAATGGGAAGGAGAAGTGGGAACCACTATCCGTAACATCCTTGCAAGCGAATATCCTTATCTACCCCAAAGAGAACCCGCATTCAATCTATACAATGCCCCTCACAGCGAATTCAGCGGAGCATTTCTTGTTCACAGAAATATCCTTGTTATAAATATCTCATCAGGTATTGACACTGCCGGAATCAAAATAGGAGAAAACGCCTGGGCAAAACCACAGATTGTTATCACCATAAATGCAAAAACCCCACAAGAAGCCTCATCAATCCTAATGGAGAACGGGGAGCTGATCTTCAACTCAATTGAGCAGGCAGAAAGAAATCGCCTTATCACAAACGCCAAAGTTTACGAAGACGCAACAGTAAAAGAGGCTGTTACCAAAAATATCGGTGGATCCCCAATATTCCCCCGCGGATTCTCAATCAAAAAGAACACTCCCGAATTTATGTGGATCTCTCAGGAGACAACACACATAAACCAAGGTATCCTTATCTTCAAGATTCCTTATACCGACCAGGAACAACTGACTGCCGACAATCTGAAAACCACACTTAACAACCTTTGGCAGGCAAATGTACCCGGTATGAGAGAAAACAGTTATATGATTTTCAACAAACTGCTTGACCCCGGATTCAACTCAATTACATACAATGGAAAAAATATGATAGAAATTCGTGGTTTGTGGGAAGTTGAGAACGATTTTATGGGAGGTCCTCTTGTTTGCCACGTTTTCCCCGACTCTGAAAGACGCAACCTGATTATCCTCAATGCATTTGTATATGCTCCAAAATACGATAAGAGAAAATATCTGCGACAAGTCGAGTCAATTCTTTACTCTTTTGAGTGGGAAAAATAGCATAACACCAAAACACACAGAAACCCCAAATTATGACTACCCTATTTGTTCTCTTCCTGCCAACAATACTATTGGTGATTCCATTAGGCTTGATGTTTATCAAGAAACTGAGCAATGTCTGGTTACATTGGATAACAGCATTAATACTGATTATTACAACCATATTTATGGGACGAGAGATTGCTCTTGACTCTATCAATGGAGGAACTGTCTACGGAGTACTATTCGGTGCCTTTGTTTTCTGCATAAATGCAATACCATACAACTTAGTATTCCGCTTTTACGAGAAGCACAGATGCCCAAACTGCCACCGCCTTGGGGTCAAGGAATACGGCAAGACAGTAGAAGAGCACACTAAATCAATTACAGAAGAATATAGTTACGGATCTCAACCCGGCATATTTCGCAAGAAATTCGAAACAATTGTAAGCTACACCACCTATAAGTTGTATTGCCCTCATTGCAATCACATCTATTCCTACGAAGATATGAAACGGGAACACCTGAAAGGTCCTGAAAAAAGGGTCAGGTAATCAATCTCCAGATTTAAATATAGAGTAAACAATTTACTTTTGGGATCGATTTTGGAAGAATTGGCAGAAAAATTCAGTGTTATTGCAATTTTTTTAAAAAATTTTTCAAAATAAATTTGGAGATTAAAATATTATACCTATCTTTGCAATCCCAAATGAGAGATACAGAGGCTGAGAGATAAAGAAAATATGCTGGGTTCGTCTAACGGTTAGGACTCAAGATTTTCATTCTTGCAATAGGGGTTCGATTCCCCTACCCAGTACCATATAAAAAAAGAGTAAAATGGCAAATCACGCATCAGCAGAAAAGCGTAATCGTCAAAACGAGACACGCAGGTTGCATAATCGTTATTATGCAAGAACCACACGAAACGCTATAAGAGCGATTAGAAATACAACAGACAAAGAAGCTGCACTTTCAAGTCTTCCTAAAGTTTGCTCAATGATTGATAAACTTGCGAAGATCAACGTAATCCACAAAAATAAAGCAGCAAACCTAAAAAGTGGAATCACAGTTTACGTAAATAGCCTATAAATTTACGTTTCAAGACAGATAAATAGAAAAAACTTCCGAAATTCGCGGAAGTTTTTTTTATTTATTGTATCGTGAAAATTAAAGATTGGAAATGTGACGACAGGCCGAGGGAGAAGATGATCAATTACGGTGCAAGTTCACTTAGTGACGCCGAATTGCTGGCCATTCTTATTAATTCAGGAACCAAAAATCTCAGCGCAGTGGATCTATCGCGCAAGATTCTTTCCGAAAATGAAAATTCTTTAAACAAATTATCCGGATACTCATTTGAGAATCTGAGAAGTATTGATGGTATCGGAGAAGCAAAAGCTGCGAGACTCCTTGCACTTTTTGAGTTGGCAACGAGAATACAATCGGAAAAGCCTTTGGAAAGAGAATCGATAACCTCCTCCCGCTCAGTGGCTGATATTTTTATCCCCCTGTTGAGGAATCTCCCAAACGAAGAGTGTTGGGTGCTATACCTGAACCGAGCAAATAAAATCCTGGCGAAAGAGAGATTGAGCGTTGGAGGTATCAGCAGCACCATTATGGATTCGAGGATGATTATAAAAAGGGCTGTGGAAAAATTGGCAAGTGCCATTATTGTTGTACACAACCACCCCTCGGGAAATCCCTACCCCGGAGAACAGGACAAGAAGCAGACTGCACTCCTTAAAGAGGCTGCATCACTCTTTGACATATCATTGATAGACCATATAATCATTGCAGGGAACAATTATTACAGTTTCTCTGATGAGGGTATCGGATAAAATCATATATTTGTAAAAATCTACAGAATATGAAAATTATCAATCTTGGCAAGGAGAATTCGGTTCTCAATCAGTTTATAGCAGAGATCAGAGACAAATCTATCCAGAAAGATCCATTGAGATTCAGAAGAAATCTTGAGAGAATCGGTGAAATAGCTGCATACGAAATCAGTAAAACACTAAATTACGAAGAGAAAGAGGTCGTAACTCCCCTTGGAATTGCTAATTGCCAACTTCCTTCTGACAACATCGTTGTCTCTACCGTCCTCAGAGCAGGACTCCCCTTGCACAACGGAATATTGAATTTCTTCGACAGAGCGCAAAACGCTTTTGTCGCTGCATATAGAAAATATGGCAAGGACAACAAATTTGAAATCAAGATGGAATATATGACTTCTCCTTCATTGGAAGGAAAAGTCCTTATCATTGCCGACACAATGCTTGCAACAGGTGCTTCATTGGTTTTGGCTTACAATAAACTTCTTGAATCGGGTACACCTTCAGAGGTCCATTTTGTTTGTCCTATCGCAAGTTTCTATGGTGTGGAATACCTCTCGAAGAATCTTCCTCATAAAAACATCACCCTATGGACAGGTGCTATAGATGAAGAACTTACAAACAAATCCTACATCGTTCCCGGATTGGGCGATGCAGGTGATTTGGCCTTTGGAAGTAAACTGTAATATTGTTAGATTTCCTTACGCAAACGGGCAATAGGAAGATTCAACTGTTCGCGATATTTGGCAACGGTACGCCTTGCCACCTTATACCCCTTCTGAGCAAGAACTGTAACAAGTTCCTCATCGGTAAGGGGTTTGCTTTTATTTTCATTCTCGATACTTTCAGAAAGTACCTTCTTTATTTCGCGGGTGGAAACCTCCTCTCCGCTATTGTTTACAAGTCCCTCAGAGAAGAAATACTTGAGAGAATATATTCCGAAATGGGTCTGGATATATTTACAATTGACCACACGGGAGATGGTCGATATGTCAAGACCTGTTTTTTCAGCTATATTCTTGAGCACCATCGGACGAAGTTTGGTTTCGTCACCTTCCTGGAAGAAATCCTTCTGGAAATTGAGGATAGCATTCATTGTATTGTACAATGTATTCTGACGCTGCTTGATAGCCTCTACAAACCATTTTGCAGAGTCGAGTTTCTGCTTCACAAATGAAACTGCCTCTTTGCCGCTTTTGCCCGAAGAGTTGGCTGAATTCATCAGAATTTCTGCATATCTTTTATTTACCCTCAACTCCGGAACTGAGAGTTTGGGCATACTCAGAATCAACTCTCCATCCTTATTTTCGAGGGTAAAGTCGGGAACAACCTGCTGTGCCTGTTCCACATAAGAATCATCTATCTGTCCGCCCGGACGGGGATTCAGATGGACTATCTCATCCATTGCCTCCTTAAGCTGGTCACGTGTAATGGACAATCTCGAAATTATCTTGTCATAATGTTTACGGGTAAACTCATCAAAATATTCTTCGAGAATAGTTTGTGCAATTGCTCTTTCCGGAGTGAGTTTTAGAGCCTTGAGCTGAAGAATCAGACACTCCTGAAGATTTCGTGCCCCGATTCCTACCGGTTCAAACTCCTGAATTTTTGAAAGAATCATCTCCACATTCTCGGGAGTTGTCTCAATATTGAGTCGGAATGCAATATCATCTGTCAGAGATTCAATATCCCTGCGCAAATAACCGTCATCATCAAGACTGCCTATGATGAATTTGGCTATCTGTCTCTGCTCTCCACGCAGGTCACTGTAACCCAACTGCATAAGGAGATTCTGATGAAAACTCTCCTTGACAGAAAAGGTATTGTATTGTGGTTTGAGATCCTTTCCCTGATTATTTACATACAATCTGTAAGAAGGGGTGGGATCGTCTGCCGAATATTCACTCAAAGAGACATTCTTTGGGGTGTCGTCATCACTCTCTTCTGATGAAATCACCTCGTCCAACACAGGATTTTCCTCTATCTCCTTATTGATTCTCTGCTCAAGTTCCATTGTCGGAAGTTCCAACAATTTTATTGTCTGAATCTGTAAAGGAGAGAGTCCTTGTTGCTGTTTCTGTTGCAGTCCTTGCTTTATCATATCTTGTCTCTTACAAATTTGAAACCACAGTTTCATTACAAAGATATAATTTTTCTATTATATTTGTATTTATAAAGATGGGAGAGTTGTATGAAAGAGACAAAACAAATACTACAGATAGATGTCGAGAAAGTCATCCGGAGCAAAAGTGAAAAACTTGCAAAAAGGATTCCTCGATTTGTCATAAACTATCTCAAAAAAATCATCCATCAAGATGAATTAAACGATATTCTGCTACGTCGTGGAGACTCTTCCGGAGTCGATTTCGCAACAGAGATGGTTGAGGAATTTGATATCAGATTCAATGTTCATACCTCCACTTCCCTTGACCCTGCAAAACGCTACATCTTTGTTTCCAATCACCCCCTTGGCGGAATGGATGGCATCATCCTTATCTCATATCTTGGAGGACAATTTGACAACAAAGTGAGGTTTGTGGTAAATGACCTGCTGATGCATATTGAGCCGCTGAAAACTGTATTTGTTCCTGTAAACAAATATGGCAAGATGAAGCACCAGAGCACAAATCTTTTCAATGAAGCGTTTGCTTCTGATAACCAGATACTTTATTTCCCTGCAGGATTATGTTCCCGTCTGATTGGAGGAAAAATCACAGACCTTGAATGGAAAAAGACTTTTGTAGCAAAGGCCATTGATTCCCAAAGGGATATCGTTCCTATGTACTTCTCCGGCAGAAATTCCAAATTCTTCTACCGCCTGGCAAATATCAGGAAACGACTCGGTATCAAATTCAATATAGAGACACTTTATCTACCCGATGAAATGTTCAAAAACCGTGGCAAGACTTTTGATCTCTATATTGGAGAGCCGATACCTTACGAACATCTCTGCGACGGAACCGGACATAAAGAGTGGTGTCGCAGAATAAGAGAGAAATGCTATAACCTACCTAAATAAGATTAATATGAATCCCATAATTCAACCAGTTGACAGAAAACTGATTATTAAAGAACTGACACCTTCCAAATATATCAGAACCACCAGAAAAGGAAGAAATGAATTGTACGAGGTGACCTATGCCGATTCACCCAACATTATGAGAGAAATCGGAAGACTTCGTGAACTTTCTTTCAGAACAAGTGGAGGAGGTACAGGCAAGGAGTGTGATATCGATGAATACGATACCGACCCCAAATACCCTTATAAACAACTGATTGTATGGGATCCTGACAATAAGGAGATTATCGGCGGATACAGATACATTCTTTGCGGCGGACTTCCCATTGAGAAAATGGCGACCAAAGAACTTTTTACATATTCTGATGAGTTCGTAAAGGAATATCTTCCTTTCACCATTGAGCTCGGAAGATCATTTATACAGCCCAACTACCAGAGTATGAATCTTCGTCGTAAAAGTTTGTATTCATTGGACAACCTTTGGGACGGATTGGGTGCGCTGATGATCAAATACAGCAACTACAAATACTTCTTCGGCAAAGTGACAATGTATTCTTCTTACAATCTTAAAGCGAGAAATACATTGCTGAACTTCCTGCACAAGTATTTCGTTGATACAGAATCGCTTGTATATCCTATTGAGGCATTGGACTACGACTGTGACAACAAATACTACCAGGAACTTTTCAAAGATCTGGAATACAATGACGCATATCGTGTGCTTCAGAAGGAGATAAAACAAAACGGAGAAAATATTCCTCCGCTTATCAATTCATATATGAACCTGTCCCCCTCTATGAAAGTCTTTGGTACTGCCCTTAACAAAGGGTTTGGAGAGGTGGAAGAGACAGGTATCCTTGTAAACATAAAGGATATCTACCCTGAGAAAGTGGAAAGACACTTGCGTCCGATGCAGGAGACTCTCCGCTCTTTGACCAAAAGATTTCTCCCCAGATGGTGGAAAAGGGTTCAATAACCGGAATTTTCCCCACTACAAGGTAGAGAAAGGCTCTTTAACCAAAAATACTGTTGGATATTTTGGTCGGATTGCCTCGAGAAATCTCATCGCATCCGACTTGGTTCTGAAATCTCCGACCGTTACTTTGAAGTAAGGGTTGGAGTAACTTCTATATACCGGAATATTAGGATAATAGACCTTGAATGTATCAGCCACCTGAGTTGATACAGTTCTTGCATTTTGGCTATTGTCGAAATATATACGGATTCTGTAAACAGAACTCTTTCTCCCTTTATTTTTCTCCACCTGCATCATAAGTGCCGCTCTCAGAGAGTCTGTCATCGATACAGAACCACCTACAGAGGTCATCAATTGCTCAAAATTCTTCTCTGCCGACACGACAACTGCGGTATCTGCTTCGTCCTGAGCATACACACCAAATGAAGCAAACAACGCTACAAGTGCTACAAATATTGATTTTCTGATATTCATATTTTTAAAATTATTATTCTACAACCGTTTAATTACTCCAAGAACTTCTCCAAGTGGTTCGTCATTCAATCTGAAAACCTTCTTGAAACCTTTGTCCGACTTCACTGTTATCTTTCCATCTACAGTAAATTGTTCCAAATCCCAGGAAGCAAAATTCAAACCAGTGGCAATAATCTCAATAGGATTCAATACCGAAGCCTCGATATCCACAGAGAGTCTTTGCTTTGTCTCCGGTCCCACCGAATAGGTTTTAGGAATCTCCAGTTCAATGAAATCTCTTCCCTGTTTCTTTATCACTGCCTCCGCTGCAACTATCGAAAGAGTGGTTCTGGTCGGATTATCGACCATCGCAGAGACACTGATTTGTGCCGATGTGGTATTTTTGAATTGAAAACCATCCAATTGGAAATCAGCAACGGCTATATCTTTATAGTTCTCACACGAAGAAATTGCAATGACCAATCCCATCAACAGGACTGTTTTTCGTATCGTTTTAAAAAATTTCTCTTTTATATTCATAAAATCGTACTTTATTTTTACGGTGCAAAGATATAAAAACTTATATTTGCAGTCACTATGCAGAATTTAAATTTGTTTATTGAAACTTACGGCTGTCAAATGAATGTATATGACAGCGAAGTCGTATTGTCTATCCTCAAGAAAGAGGGGTACGAATTATGCGAAAGATTGGAGGATGCCGATTTGATATTGGTAAACACTTGTTCCATAAGAGAAAATGCAGAACAGAGGGTCTGGGGAAGACTTGACAGATTCCTTCAGGAAAAGAAACACCGCCGCGTTATTGTTGGGGTTTTGGGATGTATGGCAGAAAGAATCAAACAAGATCTTTTGAGCCATCCGGCAGTCGATTTGGTGGTTGGTCCCGACTCATACCGTGAACTTCCAAAACTCCTTGGACAGCTTTCAGAGAATGCTGCCGACAAACAGATGGACATTGCATTGTCTATGACCGAGACCTATGCAGACATTGTCCCTGTAAGAATGGATAAAAATGGCGTCACATCATTTATCTCGATAATGAGAGGATGTAATAATATGTGTACCTATTGTATTGTTCCATACGTAAGAGGACGAGAGAGAAGCCGCGACCCATATACCATTGTAAAAGAAGCCACCACACTATACAAAGCAGGATATAAAGAGGTTAACCTTTTGGGACAGAATGTCGATTCATACCTATGGAAAGACCCGGAAAATCCTACAAAAAGTGTAAATTTTGCACAATTATTGGAATTGGTGGCATTGGTGGCACCCGATTTGCGAGTGAGGTTCTCGACATCGCATCCAAAGGATATGAGCAATGCTGTTCTTTACTCAATGGCGATGTATCCCAATATCTGTACCCATATTCACCTTCCCGTCCAGTCGGGCAGCGACAGAATGTTGGAAAAGATGAACAGAAAATACGACAGTGCGACTTACCTTGAGCGCATTGAGAAAATAAGAGAGATAATACCGGACGCTGCCATTACTACCGATATTATCGCCGGTTTCTGCAGTGAAACCGAAGAGGAACATCAAGCTACCATCGAACTTCTTAAGAAAGTGAGATTCGACAGCGCATTTATGTTCCAATACTCCCAAAGACCAAACACCAAGGCTGCACGCCACTTTGAAGACGATGTTCCCTTGGAGACCAAAACCCGCAGACTCAATGAAATTATTGAACTTCAAAGTGCAATATCTCTTGAGCGCAACAAAGAATGTATCGGAAAGACATACGAAGTATTGATTGAAGGTACATCAAAAAGGGACTCCGAGCAATTGTTCGGAAGGACTTTGGGAAATAAAGTGTGCGTATTCTCCGCTCCGGGGTATAAGGCTGGAGATTATGCCACAGTAAAAGTGGAAAGTTGCACATCTGCAACACTTATTGCCACTTTGGTCAAATAGATTATTAACTTTTAAAAATTCGGGATTATGACAAAAATGAAAACTGTATATCTCGGCAACCTTAGAACCGAGATCGAACACACACAATCGGGTAACAAACTTACAACCGATGCTCCACTTGATAATAACGGAAAAGGAGAATTCTTCTCACCTACCGACATATTTGCTTCATCTTTAGGATCTTGTATGCTTACAATTATGGGAATCTCTGCCAATTCATACGGATTCAATATCGACGGAACCACCCTTGAAATTGAAAAAATTATGGCAGCAAACCCTCGCCGTGTAGCCGAAATCAAAATCGATTTCAACTTTCCAAAAGGGGTAAAATATACCGATAAAGAAAAACGTCTTATCGAATCGGCTGCAAGAACCTGTCCCGTTGCAAACAGCTTGCACCCTGACATCATCAAAACTGTCAAATTCAACTACGACGAAGAATAATAAGTCCTTGAATAGATACAAAAATCCCACCCTTTCGCTCTCAATAGAGCTAGAAGGGTGGGATTATTCTTTTCTCCAAATTCAAATTAGTTTAACTTGTTTAAATCCAATAAAATCGACTGCCCGGCATCTCTGTTTTCCATCCTTAATTTTGATTCAGCGTGGGGCAACACCCAATAATTTCCATCGCAGAGAATTCCATCATCTGTAGCGAGATAAATGTATTTCCAGCCCTCATTTTGTTCATAGCTACCCATTTTATTATAATTTACAGAACCATCGGGACTGGTTATACTATATTTCATTCCGTGATCAAATTTGTCTCTAAATTCGATGAGTACAGCATATTCCTTCTCAACTCCATACTTAGTATGGATTAATTTACCTTCCCATCTTGTCTGATACAAGTCAGGCATCTGATCGGAAGTATAATCCTCGTGCTTATTGCACCCTGAAAGCATTACAGCAATAATAGCTGTCATTAAAAACAAAGTAATATTTTTCATATATGTAGTATTTAAATGTTCTATTGAATAATCTCTGACTACAAAGTCACTAATAAATCAGATTTATATATTCTTCCCAGAAAGTAGATCAATACTGCATCCCAATAGACAACCTATTAAAATAGAGCTAATTATCCAAATTTATTCTGAGAGCCCAAACTCTCAATAATAATAATAATAATAATAATAATCCTTTGTCATAACAGAGTATTTCAATACTATCAAAGATAGATAAATTCTGACTAAAATCAAAATTTGACACACTTTAGTCAAATACACCACTAAACAAACCATCTCCAAGAACTATGCCATTAAAATGAGACAACACCACAAACAACACACTCTCTTTCAAGAACTTTAGATCTAATTTAAAGGGATGTTAGAAGAAATTTACATCTTAAGGACATAAAATAGATGCACGAAATAAGGACAAACTATGCAATTCGATTTTAAAGATAAAGGATTTCTATAGACAAAAAGCTTTTTCTTGGATTATTATTAAAAAAAACTATATTTGAACATATTTTACAAACTTAATAATTATCCTTATGAAAAAATTAAGTCTAATTCCTATCATCTTTTTGTTACTCTCCACTTCTACATTGTTAGCACAAGAAAAAAGATGGCAATACAGTGGCGATGTCAGAATCTCGGTTGCCGGTACTGCTGCATTTGTACAACCATCACTCCTGACAACTCACGGATTCACATTTAAAGAGAACTTCTTTTTAGGTGTCGGAACAGGATACTACCACTCTCCTGTTTACTCATCAGACGCCCATCTGATACCTGTATATGGGACAATCAGAGGCTATATCCCTTTTAAAAACTGGGCCCATAGAATGGTTTTGAATCTCGATTTGGGTGCTGCATTTTTTATCCCAGACACAAATCCCCAATGCATATTTTACGGGAATATCGGTATAGGTGTTGATTGGAAAATCAGGGACACCAAATATACCATCTCTACGATGATTGTAGGACAGACACCGGTAGGATTGGTTCCTTTACCAATACCGGGAGTATCGGTATCGTTCAATTTCTAGAAGCCCTTAACTCAATCGATATAAAATAAAGCCCCAAAAGTCTTGTGTCTGACTTTTGGGGCTTATCTGTTTTAAACAGGGAGTGGTTGTCTTACAGACTCCACTCGGTTCCTTCTTTGGTATCCTTGATATTTACACCGATCTCTTTAAGCCTGTCACGGATAAGGTCACTGGTAGCCCAATCCTTTTTGGCTTTAGCCTCTTTGCGAACTTCAAGAACCATCTCTACCAAACCACCTATCAGATTCTGGTCGGAAGAAGATGCAGACTCGTCTTCAAGTCCCATTACATCCGATACAATTCTACCGAACATTTCATCGAGGATCTCCTTATCTTTCAATGAAAGTGTCAATTTGCCCTCCTTAGCGGTGTTGACAATTCTCACAGCATCGAACATATGAGCCAAAGCGATAGGAGTATTCATATCATCACAAAGAGCCTCCATTACCGATTCCATCAGTTGTTTCAACTCTTCATTCTCGGAATCTCCTTTATATGTCAATCCTTTGATATCCTTAGCCGCCTGCATAATTCTCTTAAGACCTTTTTCAGCAGCCTTCAATGCTTCATTACTGAAGTCGATTGTACTGCGATAATGGGCTTGAAGGATAAAGAAACGGATAGTCATAGGTGTGTATGCCTGCTCCAACAGCTGATGACTGCCTGAGAACAATTCATTAAGTGTAATAAAGTTACCCAATGATTTGCCCATTTTCTTACCGTTGATAGTGATAAGATTATTGTGCATCCAATATTTTACACCACTTGTTCCGCGAGAAGCCATATTTTGCGCCAATTCACACTCGTGATGAGGGAACTGCAAATCCAAACCGCCGCCGTGGATATCAAATGTTTCACCGAGATATTTCTCACTCATTGCAGAACACTCAAGGTGCCATCCGGGGAATCCGTCACTCCAGGGAGAAGGCCATCTCATAATATGCTCGGGAGAAGCTTTTTTCCATAGAGCAAAGTCAAATGAAGAACGTTTGTCCTCTGTTCCGTCAAGGGCTCTGGTATTTTCCATCATCTCATCAATGTTTCTGCCTGAAAGGACACCATATTTGTGATCCCTGTTATACGCAGGAACATCAAAATATACTGAACCATTACTTTCATAAGCATATCCCGCATCCAATATCTTCTTGATAACCTCAATCTGCTCAATGATATGTCCCGAAGCTCTGGGTTCAATATTAGGTGCCAAGGTATTCAACTTACGCATTGCATCGTGATATGCGATGGTATAAGTCTGCACAACTTCCATTGGCTCCAAAGATTCCAACTTTGCCTTTTGTGCTATTTTATCAGCACCCTCATCGGCATCGTGCTCCAAGTGTCCGACATCGGTAATGTTTCTTACATATCTCACTTTATATCCGAGATACTTCATCAACCTTACCAACACATCGTATGTCACTGCTGGTCTTGCGTGTCCCAAATGGGGTTCTCCGTATACGGTAGGACCACATACATAGATTCCAACCATTCCGGGATGAATTGTCTTAAAATTCTCCTTTCTTCTCGAAAGAGTATTGTAAATTGTATATTGTCTAGTCATAATTCTGAATTAAACTACAAATATACTTATTATCTCCGAAAATCCTCTGACTTAGAGGAAATAATCACCCTATCATTCCAATGAGACCGATTGCGCCAGAACTTCATAAAACTGCCTTTCCTCTCCGGCGGCATTGAGATACTTGTTTACTCTCAAACGCCCCACGACAGAAACCGATGTGCCCTTCTTGATACGATTGAAATCGGGCATTCCTTTTCCACCCCAGGCGACTATCGAATGCCAGGTAGTCTCTTCTTTGATATTTCCACTACGGTCCTTGAAAGTTTCGTTGGTCGCAATATTGAATCTTGCCACTACTGATTCTCCAACTTTGGTAACTCTGGCATCCTGCCCCGCATTACCTTTCAATTCGATTCTGTTTACTGATCTTTCCATAATATTTATTATTAATGCAGCACAAAGGAAAGCTTAATAGAGTTCTACTTCTTTACTTTAAACGGTTATAAACGGCTAATGATATGATTTTTACGATTTGATAAATACAAAACCGACTAATAGAGATATCTTTGAAAAAAATGAGCGAAAGATGAGTGAAGAAGGAGTAAATATTAAAGAGTGCCTGAATTGTGGGAAGAGATTTTGCGGCAGAAGTGACAAGAAATTCTGTTCCGATTATTGCAGAACATCTTATAACAACAACCTCTACCGCAGCAGAAGGGCTGCACTTTTCAGAGTGGACAGAATATTGAGGAAAAATCACGAAATACTAGATTATCTGCACCAGAAAGAGATAAACGGAATAACGGAAAGTGAACTTAACAACCTTGGCTATGATATGAAATACTTTACATCACTACCTGAGAGTCTCCCCAAAAAAAGAGGAGAAAAAGTCCTCCAATGCTATGATTACATACTTTATATAGATAAAAAACATCGGGTGACTGTTTCAAAGTCGGAATAAAACTTATTTTTGTAACAAGAAACGACATAAACGTACTCAGGATATGGTATCAAGAATTTTAAAGAAGACACTTATTATACTTTTCAAATCGGTTTCAATTCTGCTGCTGATCATTCTCCTTGCGGTATCTCTTACCAGCATATCCCCGATATATAATTTCACAAAGGGAGAGCCTTTCAGTGGAGAGTTCATCTATAACCCTTACGAGAACCTTGATACTGCCATCGGCTGGAAAAAAGCCAATTTCCACACCCATACAAAGGTAGATAAAGGGATAAACGAATGCCCCTACTACCCGGATGTAGTGTTTGATGAATATATGAGCTACGGATACGACATCCTTACCTTCTCAAATCACCAGCAGTTGACGACCCATCCTTACGACCCCGCCTTGCAGGTAAATCTTTACGAACACGGATATAATTTGTTCAAGTTTCACAAACTCGTATTCGGATGTGACAAAGTGAGGAAGTTTGACCACCTGCTCCCGATTCTGGATTCGCAGAAACAGTTTATGATAGATTTGCTCTGTAGCGACGGAGACTTTATCGTGTTTAATCATCCCGACAGGACCAAAGGGATTTCTGACGAGACTATGAGCAATGTATCAGGATTCAGGTTGCTCGAGGGCGATGCCGGTTTTGAAGAGGGAGACAAAGGGAGAGGAACAAGATTGAAATATTTTGATGAAGCCCTCTCTGCCGGAAGATATGTCCACAATATCATCGGAGATGACAATCATAATCCAAAAAATCCTCTCAAAATAGCCCGCAGGGCAAGTTTCCTGAACACCTCCTCTGCATCATATAAAGATATCAAGGAGACTTTGTTGGATGGAAATTTCTTCACTATGAGAATCCCTGACCATTTTAATGGAGATAACGGACTGAAAAGGGATTTCAACAGCAATCTTCCTGAGATTGAGAATATTGGAGTTAATGGAGACACTCTCTTCATTCAACTTTCCAAAGTAGCACAATATATAAAAGTAACCTCCCAAAACGGAGTTACTGTGGACTCTGTTGCCAACACCGCCGAGATTAAATTCAAAATGGGAGAAGAGATTCCCTATGCAAGATTTACTGCCCGATATGAAGATGGCACTACCATCTACACAAATGCATTTGCAAGAAGTGAAAATGGGGATAATCCCTACCGGGAATACCCCCACCCTATAAATTGGATACTGACCGTATTATTCAACTTGGCCCTGCTGCTTGTAGCTTCAGGCTCAGTATTTGCGATTTACAGACTAATCAAAATGAACTCGAGGGTTCATTGATGAAGGAGAACGCCACTCGATTCCATATTTGGAAAGGAGTATCTCTCTCTTCTTTGACCAATACTCAAAACAGAATCCCATAAATTGGTCAACATCCTTGAAGTGCTCATACAAAATAGTCTCCAACTCCTCTTTAATCTCCAGATACTCAGGAGTGTCCTCGACAGGGTCGTGCTTAAGGAAAGGAGCACGCGCCTGCTGTTCAATTTCTTCCACTTCCTCTTTGGAAAGATATCCGGAAAACATTTCCGGCAGTTCGCCAAGAAGATTATCCTGCGAAAGATACTTATAACAACCGGCTACCGACTCTACCAGAGCCTTTGCCAACTTAGAACGCTCTTCCGATTCAGGCAAAAGTGCCAATTGTTCGAGAGCTCTTTTATATAGAACAAGTGCCTCAACTGCCCTTTTGTCTTCAAACATAGCATCCCCAAGATAGTTATATCCGTCGGCCTTGAATCGAGGAATATCATCTACAGTTTCCATTGTAAGACTGTCCGCCTGAGAAGCATCATCCGGATACTGGGACAGCAACGACAAAGCATACAAAATACGTCCGTAATTCAAATGGCTCTTATTATTGTATGTATTAGCTTCTATCTCATACAGAGTTAAATAGAAATGTTCTGTTATATGTAACAAATCATTCCCCTGCGAGAGTTCATCAAGAAACTGACGATATTTCTGTACAGATACTTCAACTTTTTCCCAATCCCTTTCATTGCGGGCATTGGTAATATCCTCGACTATACTCATAACTAACGGATTACTTCGTACAAATCCACATTTCCCTCTATCACGATAGCGTAAACACCTTTAGCCGAATCTATATTCACAACAGACTCGCTGCTGTCAAATCTTCCCTCTTCGACAACTTTGCCATCTGTTCCCATAATCTCGTACTTCACTCCACCAGCAGGAAGTTTTCCAAAAAGGAATGTAACTTTCTGAAGTCCGCGTGGAATTCCTACAGAAATTTTACCGGGAACGGTGAAGAAAGTAAATGGATTGCCATCCCAGCCAAACTCTTTTTCTGACACAGGATTGATTTCAAAAGAACGGATTGCCAACCAGTTTCTCTTCTCTGACGGAAGTTTTCTCAGACGGACATATCTTGCAGAGAATGGCTCACCTCTCCAGGAAATTTCATAAACTCCTTTCAAAGAATCAGTTACTGCTATCCAGTTTTCTCCGTCACAAGAATACTCTACTATCGCGTGGTCAAAATAATCGACATCATCCACTGAATTTCTACCTTGAATAATGGAAATCTCTCTAACAGGACGAACAACACTCATATCAGCTGCGACAAACTCGTCAGTACGCTGACCCTGACCCGAGTGATAATAAGTATTCAAATCATTGTCAAACATATATTTTGCAGAAGGAGCCATCAGTGATTTGTAGCTTCCTGTTGCAGAAAGGGTTGAAGATTTCTCTCCAGTATGATATTCGTAGTAAGCCGAAACCAGACCATCCATCACCCTCTCATAGAAAGGCTGAAGTTTCATTGTTCCCACTCTGTGAGCATCGAACATTTCGACATCCTCCTTACTCATAAGATTTGAAACATATCCATTCCAGAATCCTTCAAATTTCTTATCCTCAGGATTTTGCATATATCTGTCAAGAAGTTCCAAAGCCTTGCGGCAACGTGTTCCAAGTTTTCTGAATTCCACCAGCCAGGGGCGAAGTTCTTCCAGCAAAGCCTTATTCTTC
>JAZRBT010000224.1:0-4107 GCA_045635245.1 Candidatus Coprenecus sp. | reverse complement strand
AGACTATCTCGTACGACAAGCTGATGGAGTGCGAAGGCAAGATCTCAGCCGCCAAGGAGAAGGGCTGGCTCAGATCAGAAGGAAAGGAGTATGAGGTCAAAGACGGCGACGTAATGCACTTCCTGTTCAATGTCTAAACCACTGGGAATTCAACTGACCTGAATTGAACCTCAAAAGTCAGTGCCCCAATAATCTAAACCCTGAAAGTAACGCACAAAACTTTCGGGGTTTTTATCTTTCCAGCAGCTATACAGAAAACATAACACAATGTGTCCCCGCCCCAATCATCGCTTACAAATCCAAAACCTCTTCAGTAGACAACCCGGTACACTGAGCAATCAGTTCTAAAGCAATTCCACAGTTCTTGCAACTCTTTGCAATCCTGAGTTTTTCATTAAGTGAGCCTTGCTTTATACCTTGTTTTATACCCTTCTCTTGACCTTGTTTTATACCTAGCTCTATACCTAGCTCTATGCCTTGCTCTCTTTCGTACTGCATCTGATTTCTGATATCCCGTTGTGTTGTCATATTTCTTATGTATTGAATTTTCTGTTCGGTAGTCATTGCTGCAGTCGCCGCAGCCTCAAATATTCGTTTAGCTAACTTTGTATCCAATGAAGCAGGAATAGTTTTAAAATCCTTAATATTCTTCAGACAAAAGAAGAAAACATCCAAAGCATTCTCCTTGTCAATCTCCTCCAAGCTTTTATTAAACTTCGGTAGTTCAATATAGATAATAGTCTGTTTGTTGGTTAATTCTATGTTTTTCTCCTTCTCAAAAAAACGGAAGAAAGAAAGCACTTCATCGCTTTTTTCAAGTTCCTTTAATTTAAATGCCAATATGTTTATGCAATAAACCGGGTCAAAGCGGTAGCAGTCATTCCCTGACCGGACTTGTTCCAGAATTGGCAAAGTGGAATAATACAATGTCCTATCGACAAAAAATGGCTGATACTTGGCTTGTAATTCTACAATAATCCTCGAACCGTCATTCGTTGTGCAATACAAATCAAATCTGCTCGCCTTGGAGTGTTTGTTTTCAGGAATCTGCTCATTCCGGCCATACGATAAATCTACAATCTTCCTGTCGGAAATGACCTGATTCAAAAAATTAAGTAGAATATCCTTGTTGGCAGCACGTCCAAAGACATATTTAAAACCTGCATCCGAACACAAATCTACAAGTGGGTGCTTCTTCTCCAGATTCTCTACTGTCAAATATTCCTCTTCAAGAAACTCATCCCTCAAATAACTCTTTTCAATCATTATTCATTGTGTATTTAGAAACCCCTGCAGGGAGTTCTCATACAGCAACAAATCCATCCCCTCAGTCGTTCCAATGTTTGTTTATAACGCAAAGTAAAGTATTACAATCCAATCACACAATACCTTAAATATAAGTTTTTACGTTT
This sequence comes from Candidatus Coprenecus sp., assembly GCA_045635245.1. Taxonomy (GTDB): domain Bacteria; phylum Bacteroidota; class Bacteroidia; order Bacteroidales; family UBA932; genus Coprenecus. The sequence goes on along the minus strand of JAZRBT010000224.1, from coordinate 2,695 downwards.
TGAGACAAACATTATAGAATGCTTACGGATATTTTACTGATACAGCTTGCCGTTTGCTGTAGAATATGATGGAAGTATCGTGACGATGCTCAATTCCGATACCCGCTTCGTGAAAACACCGGGACCGACAATCCCCCATAGACGCACTTCTCAGGCACATTGGCGCTCCAGGTATATTTGTGTGGCCTTTTATTGTCACACTTTACGATTTATTTCATTGTAAATTATATGTGCTGTTGATAATTGTATATAGGTGAAATTTATTAAATTTGAATGATTGTACTTAATCCAATAAATACAGTTGACAAAATGTTTACAATAGTAAAATATATAAATATATGTCAGAGTCTAAGGTTGTTGCGTTAGAGATTAACGGCTACGAGTATGTCGATTTGAGTCTTCCAAGTGGATTGAAATGGGCTACCTGTAATGTTGGGGCTAATTCTCCCGAAGAATATGGAGATTATTATGCTTGGGGCGAGCTGGAGGTAAAGAGTGCCTACACCGATGTGAATAGCCTTACTTACCATAAGGATTATTCTGATATTTCGGGCAATCCGACATACGATGTGGCTCGTGCAAAATGGGGTTCAAGTTGGCGTCTGCCTACTGAAGCAGAATTTAAGGAGCTAATCGACAATTGTAAATGGGAATGGACTATCCGAGAAGGCAAGAAGGGTTATAATGTTATAGGTTCAAATGGAAACAGTATTTTCCTCCCTGCTGCCGGATACCGTTACGGCTCCTCGCTGGACGAAACGGGAGAGTATGGTTACTATTGGAATTCAATTCCTAATGAGCGCAACGACTACAGCGCAGGCCGCCTGCTCTTTAACAGTTCTACCCATTATGTCAATTGGGGTTATCGTAGCGGCGGTAGGAGTGTACGCCCCGTCTCTGAATAAAAAACAAAACCGGATAAAATGATAGGAACCCCGAAAGTCAGACAAAAAACTTTCGGGGTTCACATCAAACGAACATTCAGTCGGTCTTATTTCATTTTCTCCCTGAAGGAGGGGTATTTTTCAAAAATTATTTTCTGTAGCTGATGGTTCCGGTAGCCTGGTTGGTGGGCATTACGAGAACTTCTGCGATTTGAACGTGAGCAGGTGCGCTGGCTGCATAGTAGGCTACTTCAGCGATGTCTGCTCCGCAAAGGGGTTGGATTCCTTTATAGAATGCATCCGCTTTTTCTTTGTCGCCTCTGTATCGTGTTACGGAGAAGTTAGTTTCTACCATTCCTGGTTTGATGTTGGTGACTCTGAGAGGGGTGTCCACCAAGTCGATACGAAGTCCGTCAGAAAGGGCTTTCACAGCAGCTTTGGTTGCACAGTAAACACTTCCCCCGGGGTATGCTGCGTCTCCGGCAATAGAGCCGATATTGATGATATGGCCTGCTCCGCGCTCAACCATTGCAGGAACCACCATTCTGGTCATCGATAGCAATGCTCTGATATTGGTATCAATCATTATGTCCCATTCGTCAAGGCTTCCCTCGAATTCTTTATCTACTCCGAACACCAATCCGGCATTGTTTATAAGAACATCGATATTTTTCCATTTTCCTTCAAGGGAATCGACAGCTGAGCGCATTGCTTCTCTGTCTCTAACGTCGAAAGGTAAAAGAAGAACATCTGAACCCATTGCAACAAGTTCATTTTTAATTTCTTCCATAAGTTCAATTTTTCTTCCGTTGAGGATAATGTCTGCACCCATTGATGCAAATTTCTGTGCACAGGCTCTTCCGATTCCGCTGGTAGCACCTGTAATTAGGACAATTTTATTTTTCATTTTGTATATAAATTTGATTTTGTAACAAGTTTGTAATATCAGCCATCTATTTTTGCTGACGTAACAAAATTAGAAAAATTATGGAATTTATCTACATCGGAATCATCGTTTTCCTTTTTTTCCTTGCTGTCTCGGATTTGATAGTGGGAGTCAGTAACGATGCTGTCAATTTTCTTAATTCGGCAGTAGGTGCTAAAACTGCCAAATTCAAAACAATTATGATTATTGCTGCTGTAGGGGTTTTTGCAGGGGCAATAATGAGTAATGGTATGATGGATATTGCGCGACACGGTATCTATCAGCCCCAATATTTCACATTCGCGGAATTGATGTGTATAATGTTGGCGGTGATGGTTACAGATGTGTTGCTTTTGGATACTTTCAACACAATGGGTATGCCCACTTCCACTACGGTTTCCCTTGTTTTTGAGTTACTTGGAGGTACAGTGGCGCTTGCTATCATCAAGAATGTGACTTCAGACGGAGCATTGACTTTTGCCCAAATGATTAATACTGACAAGGCTCTTTCGGTGGTTCTGGGAATCTTCCTTTCTATCGCAATCGCCTTTTTCTTCGGTATGTTGGTGCAGTGGATTTCCCGTATGATATTTACCTTTAATTATAAGAGAAATCTCAAATGGTTTGCCGGAATCTTCGGTGGTATTGCAGTAACCTCTATCCTTTACTTTATGGTAATCAAGGGACTTAAAGATTCTTCTTTTATGACTCCCGAGAATATGAATTTTGTAAAAGAAAATACCTCTGTGATTCTTTTGGGCTTCTTCCTGATAAGCACACTTTTGATGCAGATTCTCCATTGGTGCAAGATAAATATCTTCAAAGTGACTGTCCTTATCGGTACTTTCGCTTTGGCAATGGCTTTTGCAGGAAATGACCTTGTGAA
>JAZRBT010000223.1:0-19328 GCA_045635245.1 Candidatus Coprenecus sp. | reverse complement strand
ACACTGCTCGTATAAATGAGCAAATCAGCTCTTTGTTTGCCAATATGCAGGGGCGAATTTCTGAAGAAGATATGGTGCGAGTGAAGGATGCGTATGCCTTTGCTGCAGAAGCACATAAGGAACAGCGCCGCAAGACCGGTGAACCTTATATCATTCACCCGATAGCGGTGGCAAGGATTGTGGCTGAGGAGTTGGAGCTGGGTGCAAATCCTGTTATTGCTGCTTTTTTGCACGATGTGGTGGAGGATACAGATTTCACTATTGAGAATATTCGCGAGAGGTTTGGGACTGATGTGGCGTTTCTGGTAAATGTCGTTACGAAGAAGAAAAAGGATAAATATGAAAAATCGAAGCAGGTGGACAATTATCGTCAGATTCTGGCTTCGGTGCAATATGATGTCAGAGCGATTCTTATAAAACTTGCTGACCGTCTGCACAATATGCGTACTTTGGACAGTATGCGTGCCGAAAAGCAGATGAAAATTGCCGGGGAGACCGATTATTTTTATGCTCCGTTGGCAAACCGCTTAGGTTTGTATCATATCAAGAGTGAGCTGGAAAATCTTTCATTTCGTTATCGTTGTCCTCGGGAATATTCGCAGATTGAGGCTCTTTTGGCAAAAGAGAAAGAGGATAACAAAGTGAATGTCCTACCTTTTGTGGAGAAGATTAAAGAGGTGCTAAGGCCTTTCAATCAAGAGGTTTATGCAGAGATTCGCTATCGTACTCCTTACAGTATCTGGAGGAAGATGCAGACTGCAGGATGCGACTTTTCCCACGTGGACGGCAAACATTATATCCGTATTGAATATGGTGTGGAAAATCTTCCATCCGATTCGATTCTCTCTGAAAACGATTCTTTGCAGCCGACAGATTTTGTAAACAATCAAGAAAAGAAAAAGGCTATCGGAATTTACAGTGATCTGACTTCGGTGTTCAAAGAACGCCCCGGTAGTGTGATAAACTATATTGATAATCCCAAAGAAAATGGTTATCAGAGCTTCCACGTCAAGTTGTTGAGCGATCGTGGAACCTGGGAAGAGATTCATATTTCGTCGCAACAGATGGTGCGCAACTCCCGTTTGGGTTGTGCTGCAGAGCGTACTGAAGATAATGTGTCGCAGTGGCTGAGGAAGTTTAAAGGGGTCTTGCTGGATGTTGCAATGCATAGCAAGGATATGGATTATATGGATGGTGTCACTGCATCGTTCTATAATGATGATATTATGGTCTTCACCCCTCACGGACAGGGTATTATACTTCCGAAAGGGGCTACTGCATTGGACTTTGCATACGAGATTCACAGTGATATCGGCAAGCACGCAGTTTATGCCCGAATCAATGGCAAACTTATGTCTGTCAAGACTGTTCTGCATCGTGGGGAGTGTGTTGAGATAGGAACAGATGAAAATTCCCTTCCTGATCCTGACTGGATTGATCACGTATTGACTTATAAGGCCAAGCGCCAATTATATAACTATCTTTCAACTGTCTCTACTTTGGAATATCAAAGGTGTCCCGACTGTCATCCTCTGCCACAGGATGAGGTGATTGGTTTCAAAGGAAGCGACGGAGTGGTGACTCTTCACAAACGTAATTGCCCTTCAGCTATCCGTATGGCATCACAGCAGGGGGATTCAATAGTGGAAGTGGAGTTCAAGGAGAATGAAAAGTTCCTCTATCCAGTCAGGGTTCAAGTCAGGAGTGTGGACCGCTACCATTTGTTGATTGACCTTATCGACTGCATTACAGAAAAACTGCATCTCCCTATCGATAAACTCGTTACGGAAACAATTGACAGAATAGTGATTACCACAATAGATTTTGTGGTTCACTCCGCAGGTGAGTTGGATGCAGCCATCAAATCTATTTATACCATTAAAGGTGTTGACGAGGTGTATCGTCTGGACATCGAAAAGTAAATTCTCTCAGTTTGACGGTACTCAAATATTAAGGAACAGTCACCTTGAAATGGGGACTGGGGATATGTTGTGCTCGGATAATTCTCACCATATTTTCTACTCGCTCGGGATGAAATGATGCTATGTCATTTTGCTCCGAAGGGTCTTCGGCAAGGTTATACAGATGCGGTTTCCCTGCTATCGAGATAAGTTTCCATTCTCCCATCCTCAGGGCTATCTGGTCGGTCTCTTCGAACTCCCAATAGAGAAATTCCCTCTCTCCCAGAGCATTTGCTTCTTTACTATTTTCAGGCAGCAGTGCAGGAAGAATGGAAATCCCGTCTGATTCAATCCCTTGAACTCCAATAAGTTCGGCAAAGGTGGGCAGGAAGTCGTAGAAAACCACGGGTGTCTCGCATATGCTTCCCCTTTCAATTTTTTCCGGCCAATATGCAATCATCGGAACTCTGATGCCTCCTTCGAAGGTTTGGCGTTTTATTCCGTTCAATGGACCGTTGCTATCAAAGAAATAGGGATCTCCACCCCCTTCCTGATGAGGTCCGTTGTCGCTGGTGAAAAAGATTATAGTATTCTTGTCGAGTCCTTTTTTACGGAGCAGGTCGATAACCTCTCCTACATATTGGTCCAATCTGGCTACCATTGCTGCAAATTGGGCGTGTGTGGTTTCGGTGCTGTGATAGCGGCAGCCATACCAGGCTTTCCAATTCGGATCATTCTCAAACTTTTCCTGATAGTATTGCAACAGCGAGTCATTCGGCTGTACAAGTTCGGCGTGGGGGAGGGTATAGGTCAGCATTCCAAAAAACGGTTTCTCTCCGTTTTGGGAATCAATCCATTTAAGTGCCTCTTTATGAATAATATCTGCAGAGTATTGTGGTCTGAGAAAATACTCTTTGTCATCGTGACTGTATTTTATATTTTCTTCCAGAACGATTCTCCTCAGGGCGCTATCTCCTGCAGATATGCTGTATCTGTTCAGAAAATCAGGGTAGTAGAGATGTGCCTGGTATTGGCAAATATATCCGAAAAACTCATCGATACCCCGTTTGTCAGGGGTCGATGCAGAGCCCTCGTAACCACCTGCCCATTTCCCAAACAGCCCTGTCGTATATCCACGACTTTTCATCAGTTCCGGGAGAATTATTCTTGCCGTGTCGTATGGATGTTGCCCCACGATAGAGTACTCTTCACTTTTTCCGTAGTCGATCATCGGGACCCCTTTCCAATACTCTTTATTACCTCTTACCTCTGTATGTCCTGTATGCTGTCCCGTCATAAGAGTTGCCCTGGAGGGGGCACTCACCGGACTTCCTGCGTATGCCTGGGTAAAACGCAATCCCTGCGCAGCCATTGAGTCAAGTCTCGGAGTATTAATGAATTGCTGACCATAACATCCCAAGTCTCCGTATCCTAAATCGTCACAAAGGATAAAGATGATATTAGGGGTATGTGGCTCGGAAGAATTGCCGCAAGATGCCAAAAGGGGCAATGCGGGTACAAGTTTCATCAAATTTTTGGGAGACAGTTTCATATCATAGGGTTGTGGTTGTTCGTGGATATTGTTTCTTCAGCTGTTTTGCAACATAAATAATTTGAGCCGGTGGCAAATTCCTCTCCAAAAGCATTTTCATATAATTCATATATGGCTCAACATATTCAAAATAATTCTTCAACCCACTGCACAAGTAATTTTTGGCAGGGGTATCGCCATCGGTGGGGAAGCGGTGTTGGGGACATTCTCCGTGGCAGGCAAACAGATATTTGCATTTCAGGCAATCCGTAGGGAGTTCTTTCTTTTTTGCTAATGAAAATTCAACTCTTTTTGGTGAATCAAAAATTTCGGACAAAGTTTGCCGGGTTATGTTGCCAAGTTTGAATTGTTCAAAAGCAAAATGGTCGCAGGGAAATACATCTCCATTGCTCTCAATTGTCAGAGAATCAGAACAATACTCTCCAAGTGTACACACTCCTGCATTATAGCCGCACCACAATGCAAGGGTAGTGTCAAATATTTGTACAAAGACATTTCCCACATCTTTTTCAACCCATAAATCAAAAATATCCATCAGAAATTCACCATAACCGTGGGGTTTGACGCTGTATGGAGCAATTTTTACAGAATGAGAGTTCCGAATCACTTCGGCTACCGGTAGGAATTGCATAAAGTGGCTGCCTACAATATCTCTCAGGAAAAGATAAACCTCTGCTCCCTTTCCCTCATTTTGATGGTTGACTGTGGTTAAAGTGTTGAACTCAACCCCTTTGCGATGAAACAATTTTGCAGCATCAAGTGCCGAACTCAGAGAAGATTTTCCGTTTGTCCAAACTCTGTTCCTGTCGTGAATTCCTGCCGGACCATCGATGGAAAGTCCCACCAGAATATCGTTTTCCTTAAAAAAATCACACCAATGCTCATCGATAAGTGTACCATTGGTTTGGAAAGTATTGATGATTTTCTTCCCTTGAGAATACCTTTTTTGTAACTCAATGGCCTTTTTGTAATACTCTGTTCCGGCAAGTGTCGGCTCTCCTCCGTGCCAACAAAATGTCACAGTATCAACCTGTTGTGCAGAAATGTATTGTCTGATGTATTCTTCCAGAAGAGACTCGGGCATTATGGAGTGGGATTTTGACAAAGGAACTTCTGATTCATTCTCCCTGTGAAGATAATAGCAGTATGCACAATTCAGATTGCACAAGGAACCGACAGGCTTGACCATTGTGCCGAATGCCCTTTGTGAGAGTATCTTTGAAATGTCATCGATATCCAGAGTGTTTCTGTGATGAATACTCATAGCGGTTTTCTCTTCTTTATTACAAAGATAGTGGTTGTATTTGTAAACAGCTCCATATTTTTTGCCTGTTAGAAAAAAAATAATATTTCTTTGCGGCAGAAATGTAAGACGTGAGCAGACGATGTTTATGGGTCGAGCCAATGACTTTTAATTTTGAAACGGGATGATTTATCCAAAAATATACTTAATTTTGAAATTGTTATAAATTTTAAAAAAGTTGGAGCTATGGATAAAATGAAGTCTGTGTTGTTGGGAACTTTTGCTGGTTCTGCATTAATTTCCCTTATTGCTTGTGGCAGGGAGCAGGGGCAAAAGCCATTGAATATTGTCTATATTATGTGCGATGACCATTCTTATCAGACTATCAGTGCCTACGATACAAGATATATTCAGACTCCAAATATTGACCGTATTGCCGAAATGGGGGTGAGGTTTACAAACAGTTTTGTGGCAAACTCGCTCAGTGGTCCTTCGAGGGCTTGTCTTTTGACCGGAAAGCATAGTGCTGCAAATGGTTTTATCAATAATGAGACTCGTTTTGATCCATCCCAACAGACTTTTCCTAAATTGCTTCAAGATGCTGGGTATCAGACTGCAATCGTGGGCAAGTGGCACTTGGTTTCTGCTCCTGAGGGTTTTGATTTCTGGAAGATTTTGGATGGTCAGGGGCAATATTACAATCCCGATATTCTTTCTGCTGCCGATACAGTCCGTTATGAAGGTTATGCTACCGATGTGGTTACTGATATTGCTTTGGATTGGCTGGAAAGTCGGGATTCAGAGAAACCTTTTTGCCTTTTGTTGCATCACAAGGCCCCTCACAGGGCTTGGGAACCGGATGTGAAGGATTTGGATTTGTTTGCTGAAACAGAGTTTCCTTTGCCAGATAATTTTTTTGATGATTATTCGGGGCGTCAGGCGGCTGCTTTGGCCGAGATGGGTGTGGTCGGGGATTTGAGAATGTTGGAGGATTTGAAGATTTATCGCAATGGAAAGAGTGGTCTCCAAAAGTATTATACAGGGCGTTTTACTGATGAGCAGAGGGGAAAATGGGAAGCTCATTATGATGCTGTGAATGAGGAATTTCAAAGTGATGCTCCTGTGGGGAAAGAGTTGGTGCAATGGAAATTCAACAGGTATATGAGGGATTATTTGCGCTGTATTGCATCAGTGGACAGGAATGTTGGGCGTGTTTTGGATTATCTCGAGCAAAAGGGCCTTTTGGAAAATACAATGATTGTATATACCTCTGATCAAGGGTTTTATATGGGTGAACACGGGTGGTTTGACAAACGGTTTATGTATGAGGAGAGTATGAGGACCCCTTTGCTGGTCTATTATCCCGAAGGTGTGCGCGGGGATATAGATCTGGCTGTTCAAAATATAGATTATGCCCCTACATTTGCCCAAATTGCAGGTTTGGATGTTCCTGAGGATATGCACGGATTGTCACTTTTGCCTTTGCTCAAAGGGGAGGAGAGTCCTTGCTGGAGGGATGGTGTTTACTACCATTATTATGAGTATCCTGCCGAACACGCTGTGAGAAAGCATTTTGGAATAAGAACTGACAGGTATAAATTAATCAGATTTTATTCTGATTCAACAGATGCGGCTCGGGTGGGGCGTGCCTGGTTGAAGGATAAAGAAAAGGCTCTGAAAGAGGTCAATGAATGGGAATTGTACGATTTGCAGGAGGATCCTTCCGAAATGAAAAATATTTATGGTCAGGAGGGTACTGAAGAACTTGTTGCCGATTTAAAACGCAGGCTCAAAGCACTTCAGACCCAATACGGAGAATCTCATTTTTGGAGGGATTAATAGAAGCCTGCTATGAATGATCCGCTCATAAGGATCGGTCTTTAACGAATTCGCTGTGTGAAGTGTTCATATTCGATTCCAGAAGCGTTTCTGTTACTCTTTTTGAGGTAAAGTTCGGGAAGGATGATTGGAATTTCGTACCACTTGCTTTGCTCTCCCTGTGTCTCTTCGTATTTCCAATAGACAATGTGCAGGATTGAAGAGTGGAAAGTTTTACCGTCCTGATCGACAGCCCCTATATCAAGGATCTTTCCGTTTTTGCCTACCTCTAAATCAAAGAATACGATATTGCTCATACTTACTCTTTTTAAGAGTGTTATCCTATCCCAATTTTACAGCAGTGCCTGAAGCTGTAACCATTAGCATACTGTTGCTTTTTCCGAGAACCTCGTAGTCAATGTCGATTCCGACTACTGCGTCAGCTCCCATTGAGAGGGCTTTGACTTTTAGTTCCTGCAAAGCTTCATCACGGGCAGAGATAAGTTCTTTTTCGTATGAGTCGGAGCGTCCTCCGACTATGTCGCGGATGCTTGCTCCGAAATCTTTCAGGAAGTTTACACCTTTAATCACTTCTCCGAAGACAAGCCCTTTATATTCGATAATTGTTCTGCCTTCAATTGTTTGTGTAGTAGTGAGTATCATTTTATTGTTCGTTTCTTATGAAGTTTGTCTTGATTTGTTTTTCGTGCTCAGGGTGGGGGATGCCGGAGTTTTTGCCCAACTCGATGCATTTGAGCATCCACGCCATATTTCTACCCAATGAGCGCATTGTTTGCATTCCTTCTATGTCGCGGCGTACTTCTTCAGGGGTGTTTCCGTGGACTTGATTCCAGTATTGGGATGGGACTACGGGCATATGTTTTATGAGGAAGTATTTGTTTATCTGGTCGAAGGTGGCACTGGCTCCACCTCGGCGGCAACTTACAACAGCAGCGGCTGGTTTGAATGGAAGAACTTGTTTTCCTGCACAGAATGCTCTGTCCATAAATGAAATCATTGCACCGTTGGCACTCGAGAAATGTACAGGAGCTCCAAAGATGAATCCGTCACATTCTGCTGCCTTATCCAGGAATCTGTTTACTATGTCATCAATGATACATCTTCCTCTTTCTGAACATCTTCCGCAGCCGAGACAGCTTGATAGGGGGCGTGTTCCAATTTGGAAAATTTCGGAATCAATTCCATTTTCTGCAAGAGTGGCAGCGATTTCTTTTAGGGCAGTGTAGGTACATCCTTTTTCGTGAGGACTGCCATTTACAAGCAATACTTTCATATATACATTATTTGTAAAAGAGGACAACGCGATTGTCCGGTTGTCCTCTTGTTTGTCTTTCTATTTTGTATTATAGAGTTTTGAACTCTGTTACTTCGATTCTGGTAGCACCGTTGTTGTCGTATAGCAAGTTACAGATACAATAATCTGTAGAACTGATCAGTCCTCCCCAAGCGGTGGTTTGCTCATCGTAGAACAATTGTGAGTTGGAAGCTGTAGATTCAATCATATATTGCATCATCGCCTCGTAAGATGAGTATCCATAGTAGTCATATAATTCAGCCATCTGATCTACGATTTCCTGAGTAAATACGCAGGTGCGGTATTTGAATACTCCGCTCGAAGGGGTACATTTATATTCTACTCTGTTGGATTCGATAGAAAGGATTTCCACTTCGATAGTTTCCGATGATGAATCGGGAGTCTTGGTTCTCACAGTAATCATCGATACTTCGCTGGTAATCGAATTGGTGGAGTAGCTGTAGTAGCCGGCGATAAGTACATAGTCCATACCTGCAGAGATGGTGATAGGCATACCTTCGATAGGTTCTGTACCATTAGCCCAATCGTAGGTGACTGGACCGTTTCCGAAGAATCCGAATGTGTTTACAAAATCATCCGGTTCAGCAGGATACATATCGTATGTAGCTTTTTCGATTACTACGCATCTCCAGTCTCTGCCGGGTTCAGATGTTACTGTAAAGTTGATGGAAGTGGATGTTACACTGTTGATTCTGAGCAGGTCAGTTTCAGTAGTGTTTCCACCTTCTGGGTCGTTACAATATGGAAGTTTTCCTACATAATAAGCGGTGAATGTTTCTCCCGAGTTTTTAAGGGTAAATTCAATATCAAGTCTGTATTTGGTACCTACGTAGGTAACATCAAGATTTGCAGATTTGAATCTTTCTGTGGTGGTCGAGCCGCTGTCCTGGAAGTAACAGTCGGTGTATCCGAGAGTTCCTGAACCCGATTCGGTCAAGTAGTAGTTACCCTGAGGGAGAATTGTACCATTTTGGGTAGCTCCTGTAGAGGAGTAGATATCAAGATAAAGGACTTGTCCACCAATGCCTCTCATACCTACGTAATAGTTGTTTCCGCTATACCATCTTCCTTCGATAATTTCTTCAAATTCAATGGCGTTTTCATCTACTGGAGGTTGCTCATCTTTGGTGGTGATGGTCAAAACTTCTGAAGCAACATATTTTTCGTTGCCGTATGCAGCTGCAATAACTGTATATGTGGTGCTGCTGGTAAGATTTTCAATGGAAATTGTATTGGTTTTGTTTGCTTCCACTTCCTCTCCTGTAGAGATAATGGTTTCAGCATCAGGGGCTGAACCGTCGAACATAATGTATGCACATCTTTCTGCATCAGCAGAGGTTACACTGAATGAAATGGAGGTTGTAGTGGTGCTTACATAGTTGATTTCCACTGTAGGGATGGTGTCATCGACAGGATTATCAGGCTGATCCTCTTTTTGTGTCTTGATGCTGAGGGTTTGGCTGGTTACATATTGTTCGTTACCATAGATTGCAGCAATGACATTATAGTATGTGTCGGGTGTCAAATCAGAGATGGTATGAGTTGTCGCCTCGCCAGCAGATACTGAAACTCCGTTTGCGATAATCTCTTGCGCACTGGGAATTTCTTGATTTGCAAGGAGCATATATGCACATTGTTCACCATAGGCAGGGGTGATTTCAAATGAAATTGAAGTGGTGGTGGAACCTTTTGCCTGCAATGTGATTTCAGGTGCTTTTTGGTTACCATTACCCTCTTCAGGTTTTTCTACTTTGTTACAAGAAGTCAATGTAAAAACAGTAATTGCCAGAAGAGCAATCAATGATTTAAAGTGTTTCATAATGAATTGGTTAAACATTGTTGTTTTGGATTAATCTAATATGCTTGGAATTCGGTCGCAAACATAATCTAAATTCTTGAGATTGCCAAAAGGTTAAATATTTATATTTTTGCACCCAAAATTTTAAATAATAATATGAAAAGAAGTCATTTGTGTTTTTTGTTGCTTCTGATTTTAACTTCTTGTCAGAAGCCTGTAGAAGATCCCAAAGGGATAAATTTGGCAGATGGTCAAGCCTCTGAGATCGTTTTTGATGGTTTTGCATCTACCCAAAGTGTAAGTTTTACTTCTGATTTTGTATGGATGGTCAATACCGGCCAGGAGGATTCGTGGTTTGTGGTTTCTCCAATGTATGGTGATGTTGGTGCTGCTACAATAGAAATTTCGGTATCAGATTATTTTGCAGGAGCTGATGCAGAGCCTTTAACCGGTTCATTCGTCATTAAAGCCGGTGATTATCAGTTGGAAATATCTGTGGTTCAGAATCCTGCTGAAGATCCAGCTGCAAACTGGATTAATGTCCCAGATGAAAATTTCAGAAACTATCTTCTTGAGAATTTTGACTCTGATTCAGATGGTCATATCACATACGACGAGGCTGCTCAGGTTGAAAGAATTGAATGTAGCGAGCTTGAGATTGCTTCATTGGAAGGTATCAAGAATTTTACCTCATTGAAGTATCTTGACTGTTCATATAACCTTATCACAGGAGACTTTGATCTTTCGGGAATGAGCTCTCTTGAAGAGGCTTATATTGATCATAATATGCACTCAACTATCAATTTGTCAGGTTGTTCGGATTTGAAAATTGTAGAGGCCAATGACAATGTGGAGCATACCGAGGATTACCGTTCGATTTTCCATACCACTGCAATCAATCTTGAAGGATGTTCCGAACTTCTTTATTTGGAACTTACTGACAATGCTATTGAAGAGATTGATTTGTCGGATTGTGCAAAATTGCAGGTTTTGCGTATGACCTGGAACAATCTTAAAGAGATCGATGTTACCCCTTGTCCTGAAATGACCCACTTGTATGTTCGTAAAAACCTTGAACTTGCAGGAACTCTTGATGTGAGCAACAATACCAAATTGGTAGAATTGTGGTGTGCAGAGTCTAGTCTTACCGGAATTGAATTTGCGTCATCTCATCCAGATTTGACAACTATCATTTCTTATGATTCCCAAATCTCATCTTTGGATTTGTCAGGTTGTCCCGCTTTGCAAAAACTTGAGGCACACAGTATGCAATTGACCTCATTGGATGTTTCAAATTGTCCTGAATTGGATTATTTGTGGTTGAAATTCAATCAGATTACTGAGCTGGATTTGACAAAGAACACCAAATTGAGAGAGTTGCAAATGGGTTACAATCTTGTTCAAACTCTTGATTTTTCAAATTGTCCTTTGTTGGAAACTTTGGAAGTGGTAAGCAACGAACTTACAAGTGTCGATCTTTCAAATTGTACCAACCTTATCAATATGGACCTTGGAATGAATAATTTGACCTCTATTGATGTTTCAGATTGTAACAAATTGTTCCAATTGGCTCTTTATGAAAATCAATTGACCTCATTGGATGTTTCCGGTAAAACAGAATTGGGAGTGTTGTCGGTTTCTATGAACCAGCTCGAGACTCTGAATATTACCAATTGTCCCAATATTACTTTGTTGTATGCTGATAATAACAAACTTACCAGCCTTGACCTTCGTGAGAACAAGCAATTGTTGGAGGTGGCATTGGGTATGAATGAGTTGGAAGAGCTAAGAGTGGACGGTTTGCAGTATATGAGCATTTGTGAGTTCAATAACAATAAATTGGAGCGTTTGAACCTTAAAGGTTGCAAATCGATTTCAGAACTTTATGTCCAAAAGAATCCTATCGCTTATTTGAGTGTTTATGATTGTGAAGGTTTGCGCCAATTGGATATGCGTGAGACTAAGATGAAATCTATCGATTTGTCCAATAATCCTAATGCTGCTTTCCTATTTGCAACTGAGAATCCTCAATTGAAAACAGTCTATATTATGCCTGATGCTGTTTATAGTGCCTTGATGGTTGATGAGCACGTGGAAGTATGGTACCGCAATCCAGCTCAGTATGACGATGTTAACAATGGTAACTGGGGTGATGAGGATATCAATCCTTGGGAATAAGCTAATGTGAACTGATTTTTAGACTGTTAAAAGAAAATAATATGAAGAATATATATAGTTTTGTGAAAATCGCAGCGTTGGCTATCCTTGCCTCAGCAGCTGCTTCTTGTAACAAAAGTGAAAATTATACTCTCCCAACCGAAGATATGCGTGTTATTACTGTAGGAACTGCAGCAACTCGTACCACTATCGGTTATGAGGGTTCGGATGTTTCTCACCTTGAGTGGGTTGATGGTGACAAAGTTGCTTATGTGACTGATGTTCCCGGAGATGTTTTCAAAGTGGCTGAGGTAAATTCCAACTTGTTTACCGCAGAGATTTCTGCTGATGCTGAAAATATTTATGTGATTTATCCTGTCGGAGGAAATGAAGGTATGACCCTTTCTCAGGCTAAAGCTTCTTTGACTTCAGAGATTGTGCAGATTGCTGACGAGGATTTCAATGGAGAATTGTTGCCAATGTTTGCTGCTGCTTCTGTTCCTTCAAATAACAGAGTTGATGTCGTTTACGAATGTATGGCATCTGTTCTTAGATTTACCATTTATGGGGAAGGTTTTGAAACAGAGACTCTTCAGAGTGTAACTATTTCTGCAGCTGAGTCATTGGCGGGAGACTTTACCCTTAATCTTACTTCAGGTTCTTTTGATTTCACCGGTAGTGCCTCGGAGATGGTGGTAAACTATCAGGGTGAGGGAGAAGATGTATTGCTTTCATCTCAGCACGATATTTATATGGTAGTTCCCAGTGCACAATTTACAGATTTGGATTTGTTTGTGACTACTGATGCCAATACATACTGCTGGTTGGACGGTTCAATGGATTTGACCAATCCTGAGCGTCGTTTGTATCGCGTGGAGTTGGATTTGGGCGATTCGAACGGAATGCCTGAGCCCGAGCAACAAATATTTACTCCTGTATTGTCATTGGATGAGGTGACCAACGACGGTGTTTATCTTATCGCAGTAAAAATGGGTGGCAAATATTATGTGACCAACAATATCCCTACCGACCAGTCTAACTATTACTATTTGACCGGTGTAGAAGTTGCTTCAAATGATCAGGGTGTAATTTATGACGAGACTTCAGTAAATTATACTTGGCAAATCACCCATAAGGATGGAGGATACGAGTTCTATTCCGACAATATGGTTAAAAATGGCAACTATGGTGTTTTGCTCATCTCTCAAGGTGGTGAAGGAATGTTTTCTTCTGAGGATGGTTATGAGGGCAAAGCTTGGTTTATTGCTCCTTCGATTGTTGATGGATATTCTGATGCCCAACAACCTCGCAGATACTGGGATATCGAACTCGATGGTCAAGGAACAGCAGTTCTTCGCAATAAATTCGATCGTGGTGTAGGTATGTTCCCTTGTTATAAATATTGTACTTCACATCAATATTTTACTCTTTGTTTTGAAGGTGGCGAGAATAAAGCAGACATAACACTGTTGAAATTAAGATAGGTTATCTGCTATATAAAATAGTATAAATAGTTAAAGGGCATTGGAATAGACTTCTAATGCCCTTTTGCTTTTTCTCCGGTCGTCATTGCATTTCCTGCAATGACGGAAGATATGTTATTTACAACTTCTCAATCTGTTCCTGAGTCAACCCCGTATATTCAATAATAATACTCATATCTACTCCAAGGGACTTCATTTTGCAAGCAATAGCATACTTTCCTTTTTCAATGCCTTCTTTGATTCCTTCTTCCCGACCTTTATCGGCAGCGAACTTAATTTGATTGGCGATGTCCCTCTGAGTATTCATACTATGAATGTATTGCATCTTTTCTCCGGTCGTCATTGCAGCTATTGCTGACGCTGTAAAAATACGTTTAGCTATTTCTGAGTCCAATGAGTCCGGAATTGTTTTTAAATCTTTTATGTGTCGAAGACAAAAGTAAAAAATTTCTAACACATTCCCCTTATCAAGTTCATCTACTTTTTTCTTGAATTTAGGTAATTCCAAGTATATAATTGTCTTGCGATCGGTCAGCAGAGTATTGTCATATAACTCTTTATATCTGAATACCGATATCACATCATTACGGTGTGCTGTCTCCTTCAAAGTGAAGTTCAGGATATTTACAGCATAAATATGGCTGAACTCATATGTCTCATTTCCAACTCTTACTTGTTCAGACATAGGAAAGCTGCTATAATACAATGATCTGTTTATATAGTCGTGTTGCTCCTCTCTCTGTAGTTCTACAATAATACGGGAACCATCGTCAGTTGTACAATAAAGGTCAAAGCGGCTCGCTTTTGATTCTTTATTTTCTGGAATCTGTTCATTTTGATTATACATCAGGTCCACGATTTTCCGGTCGGGGATAATCTGATTCAAAAACACTATCAGGATATCCTTATTGCTCTGACGTCCGAAAACGTGTTTAAATCCTGCATCCAATAACAAATCCACAAACGGATACTCTTTATCCAACTCCTCAATTGTGAGAATCTCTCGCTGTAACACTTCATTCTTTTGCATAATTCATTGTTTTATTCGGAACTCCGGCAAGGGAGTCCTCATTCAACAACAAATCCATCCCACACTGCAGTTCCTACGTTATTTATAACGCAAAGTAAAGCATTAAAAATCAAATGAGCAATAACCCAAGTAAAGGTTTTTACGTTTTGAGACATTTCCAATAAACGATACGATAGGTCCGAAAACAAAAAGAGTCCGATATTTGAAATATCGAACTCTATTATAATTTGATTTATAATCAGCTGCAGATTATTGAGCAGATGTCTGGTCAATAGTAAGTCTTAGTCCACCACTGAATGAACCGCTGATTCTGTTGTCTTTGTCATCTCTACAATCAAATTTGAATGTGTAGGTTGAGCCTGATTTTGTGATAGAAACAGAACCATCTCTGAAAGGAGCTCTATAGTAGTTGTCCAAGATACCACCTTCGCAACGTGAAATCCAAGAGTATAGAGGGAATCCGTTTTGTTGCTCACCGCCAAGGAATTTACCGATTACGTCTTCAGAAGGGAAGTCGTAAATAACATAATCTCCAAGGAATGCATCTTGAGTCATACCATAGTCAGATTTTTCAACCATTACTTCGAATTGGATGTATTCTCCGCTGTAGCCACTTTCGTGTTCAATCATATTCATCAACCATACATCACATCCAAGACCATAGAAGTCACCTCTGTAGTAGATGTCCATAGAACCACCGGTGATGTTGACGCTGTGGTCGCTGTTGAATGTACTAAGGATTGCATCTGGATTATCTTTAGGATAACCGGGCTCCATTGGACCTGAATATGTCACATAGTGAACTTGTCCGTTTCTAAGGGTGAGCAAAGCCTCGATTCTACCATCTCTTACAGTCAGTGTACCAGCTGATAAAGGGATTTGTTCCATATCTTCGCGAGCATCCAAAAATACACTGTGCTCTGCTGCGATGGTTCCAGCTGCACCGGTACTATTGTGATCCAATTCATAAACTCCGTCAGGAAGTGTAGGATCAAAGAATCCGGTTTGGTCTGAATACAAGTCAAGTCTGTAGTAAACTTTGCCGTAATCCCAACCACTTTCATATTGGACACCATCTTCTGAAAGGATGATGAAATAGTTGAAAGCAGTGGCACCTTGACGGCCGTAGTATGTACTGTTGAATGCTTTCGCCTCAAAGTGTACATCAAAATCGGGAAGATTTCCTTTTTGTGTAATGTTGATGTTATGGCTTTGGTCCATATATTTTACTGTAAGACAAGCAGTACGCTCAACCGGTTCAAGGTTTGGCTCTACATTGAAAACGATGCTGTCAGTAGTTGTGATATTGGTAACCCACTCAGCTTCACAAACATACTCTACTTGTTGGCCTTCCACAGGGTATTGTACTGTATATCTTACAGAGCCTGTGCCACCTTCCGCAGGGAAGTTTAGATTATACTTCGATACCAACTTGAAAATAGGATCCTTTGCAGGATTGTCATTCCCGTTATTCTTGGTACAAGAAACAAGACCAAGTACGAGAACAAGTGTTAAAAATAGTGCTTTTTTCATTTTATATTGATAGTATTAATATTTATTGCTATTCAATCGGGTGGCAAATATAATAATTTGCCTATATATTCCTATATATTTGTCATTCTGCTGATTAATTCATTTCCCAACTCATTTTTTTTCTGAATGTGTGTCAATACTGCCCTGACAAACTGATTATTTTCAAAATCTCCTCTAACTTGTTCAAAATCCATATCTTTAACAGTATTGTTACCATCTGCGCCAAAGCCTGTTCTCGATGAAAGTGAAAATTCTTTCTTTGCATCTTCGTACAACATTTTATCGAGCCCTATTACTGAATCCTTCCATTTTTCCACGATTTCAATAATATTTCCGGATGTTATCTCAGATGGTCTGATGCCATAAAATTCTTCTATTTTATCATACACCCAGGTCCATTCGTAAGTGTAATAGTTTTTATGCAGAATGTGCATCTGCTCATTAATTGCCGGCAGATTGTCGAGTTTGCCTTCTTCTATTTCAGATATAATTCTCTCAATCTCACTTTTCGGGGCAATAAGACCCGATATATCCACCCATTCCCCTTTTCCGATGTGGGTATCGGGGAGCAGTCTCTCCCGGATTTGTTCATTGCTTTCGAATCCAATGGCTTCCAATCGTTTGATTATTGAGTTTCCAAAGAATTTGTTCAGACCGGTAATGTACAGATTTATACCATTGTGCAAGGATGAGTTCTTTATTTTTGCTTTGTGGAACGAATATAAATCTGAGGTCTCGCCGCTGGTTCTCCTGAGGTCTTCAAGGGTAGCAAGTCCTCTTGCCATTTTTTGTGCAGTAAAAGGGCTTAACAGATTGTAATTTATGACATCCAGCGGATTTTCCTCTCTCCGCTTATCTCTTTTGGGCCATTTTTGTACATCTCGGATAGTTCCCACGGAGCGAAGATTGACCCCGGGGATCAGATATGTGGTATTGTTCTGCTCGATCAGGTATGAGAATGGAAAATCTGAAGTGTCAGAGTTATTTACGTGTCTCCCCATAACCAATGAGAATGGTCCTACTTTGGCTGGCCACAAGATGTATGAATTGGAAGTGGTTTTGGCTCCCCGTTCGAGAGTCCCCTGGTGAATCGGACCGAGTTTGTACAGGTGGTTGCTCTGGTTGGAACCCGAACCGGCGTTCATAAATGAGAACATTCCTGCAATCAGCAAGGTCGATTTGTGGTGGGTAACAGTGAATGGTCCTGCAAATATTGAGCAGGCTTCGCCATTCTCTCCCTGACAGTTGCTGAAGAAAAGCGAATCGGTGGCGGTATAAGTGTGTCTGAGGGAACAAGACTCTCCGACAAAACATCTTTGCAGCATTGTCCCTTCATCGATAACCGAGCCCCCGGAGATAATGAAATCGTCACAAATGACCCCGTGTC
This sequence comes from Candidatus Coprenecus sp., assembly GCA_045635245.1. Taxonomy (GTDB): domain Bacteria; phylum Bacteroidota; class Bacteroidia; order Bacteroidales; family UBA932; genus Coprenecus. The sequence continues at coordinate 2,089 of JAZRBT010000223.1, read as the reverse complement.
CGATTTTGACAGGAGCTTTCAGGGTACTGTTTATACTGCCGTTGGTCATTCTTAATGCTCCTATGATCTGCGAATAGTCTCCAATGCATACATTTTTTATCAATGAACAATTTAAAATTGTAACATTGTCGCCGACAGTGCCGGTGGTATCGGAATGATTGTCGGCATAATTGCCGATAATTTTCTCAAGTTGTCGGATCAATCCGGGGCGGTGGCGGTATAGTGCCATAATGTATGCTGTCTGAGCAGAAAGTTTGTCACAGATTAGCACATCCCGCCCTCCACTTTCGTTAAGGACCGAGACTTTTGTCCCATTACCGAAGCTGCTCAAAGAGTCCACCACGATACAATCTGTATTCTGGATAATGCAGTTTTCTCCGATACAGTAATTTGCTATATAATTGTGTATGTTCTCTATCAGACAGTTATCACCAATAGTGGTGTTGTGGAGTGTGACATTTCTGATAGCGCTGTGTCTGAGAATTCCACCCGGCATAGTGAAACTTTTCTCCAGTTTTCCGATAGAGACATTTCCTGAGAAATTGACATTGCTGATATACTTCAAATCTGCTCCGTCTGCGATATCTACGGTGCTCCAATCCTCGGCGGAGCAACCTTGTCTTTTGAGAATATCTATTTGAGATTCTGTCAGATTCATAAACTTTTCAATTAAAATAGGGCAATTTAACTTTCACTGCAAATATCATCCCATTATATCATAGAAGTGATTTTTACCTGAAATTTTATATACTTTTTGTCGGTATTGAATGTTGTATTAAATTTGTTAATTATTACTTTTAAATTTATGTCTGAAAAGGTATTTCATATAAATGGGAACTCGGCTCTGGTTCTGGAAGGTGGTGGAATGAGGGGTGTTTTTACAAGTGGTGTTCTCGATAATCTGATGGATAGAGGTATCCGTTTTCCTTACACAATCGGTGTGAGTGCCGGAGCTTGCAATGGATTGTCTTATATTTCAAATCAGAAAGGTCGGGCCAAGTACAGCAATATTGATTTGTTGGCACGATATAAATATATAGGATTCAGACATCTGCTCTTTAAAAGGAATATTATGGATTTCGATTTGCTCTTTTATAAGTTTCCTCAGGAGATTATTCCATACGATTATGATTTTCTTGCCAAATGTTCTGAGCATTTCGAGATGGTGACAACCGAGTGCAATTCGGGCAAGGCTTGTTATTTTGAAGAGAAAAATAATCCGGACAGAGTGATTGATATTGTCAAGGCTTCGAGCAGTCTCCCTTTTGTTTGTCCTGTAAGTTATGTGGATGGAGTGCCGATGATGGATGGTGGAATTGCCGATTCGATTCCTGTGAAAAGGGCAATGGAACTCGGTTATGATAATATAGTTGTGGTTTTGACCCGAAACAAAGGGTATCGCAAACCGGATAAAGTGAGCAAACTTCCACCTTTTGTCTATTCCCGATATCCTGCTTTGAGGGAGGCCATCTCGCTGAGAAACATCCGTTACAATGAACAACTTGAATATGTGGAACAACTCGAGCAGCAGGGCAAGATAACAGTAATCAGACCCGAAGAGCCGATAGTAGTTGACCGGCTTGAAAAAGATACCTCAAAACTTACAGATTTATACGAACAAGGTTATCGCTGTGCCGCAGCAATTGATTTCAGGCTATAGTAGGCAAAAGCTACCGGAGTTCCTGGAGCAGGTGTCTTATTGCGGCAATGGGGTGATAGAAGATCATTCGAGGGCCGACGGTTCTCATAATGTGTCGTATCTTTTCCCGCTTTTCACCCGGGTAGCAGTGGGTCTTGCATTTTTTGCAAGTTGTTTTCTCGTTTCCGTATTTGCACCTGTCCAATTTTTTGTGTGCATATTCTATAAGTTCCTTACAGTCAGGGCAGAGTGTTTCGTTTTTTTCGATTTTTCTGCAATATATCTCAATCATCAGTCTGACTGTCTCTTTTTCCTGCTCTATTCTTGTCATTGTTAAAATTTCGATTTGGCCAATTCGTAAATAATCTCTTGTGGAAATTTTTTATCAATTGGCTAATATCTCTCCACTTAGTTTGTTAATTTATGGCAAATATAAAGTATCTTTGAGGA
>JAZRBT010000222.1:0-1579 GCA_045635245.1 Candidatus Coprenecus sp. | reverse complement strand
TACTAAACTTATAAAACGTGAAAAAGAGCCTTGCAATCTTAATCTATTTTATGATTTGTTATGTAGCGGCGTTTGGTAGTACTGCTTCTTCCGACTCGGTGGAGGTAGAGACGACCAAGACAGTCGCTATATATTTCAGGCAGGGTTTCCACGATTTGAATCTCGATTATAAGACCAACAGAGAGTCTTTGGAGCAGATTTACAATCAGCTTGCAGAGATCTACTACGATACCACCCGCTCTTTCAGGCATATTCAAATTATCTCGGGAACCTCTCCTGAGGGTACTTATAAACTGAACCGAAGATTGTCTGACAACAGATTAAAAACATTGAAGGAGTATATCCAAAGCAGACTTCCGTTGCCCGATTCTATTTTTGTAGAGGAGTCCAGAGGTATTAACTGGATAGATCTTATTGCTTTGGTGAAAGCTTCAAATATGCCATACAAGGAGAAGATGCTTAAAATTCTGGAAGAGACTCCTGAAATTGTCATAGTCAATGGAAAAGAGACATATCCGAGAAAGAAGGCTATCTATCACCTTGAAGGTGGTGAGCCCTATTGGTATATGTACAAACATTTCTTCCCGATACTTCGCCAGTCGTGTGGTATTTTGATTGCCGAGATGCCAGCTCCCATTGAGCCGATAAAGTTTCCGGATATATTTGCTTTGTCGGGAATCGATTTTGAGGTCGAATCGGAGTATCCGAAGCCTGTGAAATTTGTAAAACCTGATCCTGGAAGGGTGAAGTCTCCATATCCGGAGCCTGAAGTTATAAAAGGTCCCGTATTTGCTTTGAAAACAAATCTTCTTTCAGATTTGGCTCTGATTCCTCATATCGGAGCTGAAGTCTATATTGCTGATGGCTGGACGGTTTCAGCCAACTGGTATTATTCGTGGTGGAAGTCGGATAAGGTTCATTGGTACTGGAGAACATACGGAGGGGATCTGGCAGTCAGATGGTGGTTTGGAGAAGAGAGCAAATCCAAAGTCTTCAACGGACATCACGTAGGTTTGTATGGAATGATGACCACATACGATTTTGAACTTGGAAATCGTGGTATTTTAGGTGACAGATGGAGTTGGGGTATAGGTCTTGAGTATGGTTATGCTATTCCTGTTGCCAAAAATCTCAATCTCGATTTTACTCTCGGACTCGGATATTTCAATGGCGAGTATGACGAATATCTTCCAATGGATTCCCACTATGTGTATCAGCAGACAAAGAGTGTACCTCCAATATTTTTGAACAAACTGGAGGTATCTCTTGTATGGGTGATTGGTGGAGGATGTTATGGAGACCAAAAGAAGGAGGTGGATTATGAGAAGTAGAGGAGTTGTTATTTGCTGTTTGCTCTATGTTCTTATGATTCTTTCTTCGTGTGAACATAAGGAGTTGTGTCTGCATCATAATCACGTGGTTCCAGTAAGAGTGGATGTCGATTGGGGAATGTTTGACGAAGAGACGGTAACCGGTATGACCCTTTATGCCTATCCACAGCAGCTCAATGAGACAATAATGGAATATACCAGTGATATTACCCATCAGGTATTTTCACTTTATCCCGACACTTATCGCT
>JAZRBT010000221.1:0-7177 GCA_045635245.1 Candidatus Coprenecus sp. | reverse complement strand
TGTCCCTCTGCGACAGAAGGGCTTCTTCATCCAAAATCTCCCCTCTGGAAACATTTATAAAAACTGCCCCATCTTTCGCCAGAGAGAGTTTCCTTTCATCAATAAGATTTATGGTAGAATCATTTAAAGGGAGATGACAACTGATTATATCTGAAGTTCCCAGCAATGTTTCAAGGTCTGTTTTCTCCCCTTTTGGAGGGTCATTCCTCAAAACTTTGAGTCCCAACAGTTCAGCCATCCTCGCAACCCTCTCTCCTGTATTTCCGGCACCTATAACACCCAAAGTCGCACCTCTTAAATCTAAATTCCTTTTATTCAATATGTAAAACAATGATGTTATCACATACTGCATTACTCCACAAGCATTGCAGCCTGGCGCATTCGAGTATTTTATATTATTTTTCTGCAGATAGTCCAAATCGAGATGGTCAGTACCAATAGTAGCAGATGCCACAAATCGGACAGATGTACCACTTAGCAAGGAAGCATTACATTTTGTTCTGGTTCTGACGAGCAACGCATCTGCATCTGCACAGTTTTCATTAGTCATTGCCCCGCCACTCATATACTTCACCTGTGAGCAAAAAGGTTCCAGAACCCCTTTGAGAAAAGGGATATTTTCATCTGCTGCCACTATCGGTTTTGTGATATTGCCGACCATTATTTCAATACTATTTTGGTTACCTGTTCACTGCCGACTATCTGATTTATCCTCAGTCTTATGCCGTCCAGATTGAAATAGACCTGATTTCTGATAATCGAAGACGAGAAAGTGCAAAAGAGTATTCCCTGATTGAAAAACAGATTGATGGTAGCTTTGGCAACTCTCTCCCCTACTGCTTTTTCCCAAGCTTCATAGATTTCTATTTTCTTGAAACTTTCAGAAAGTCTGACTTCCTCGATATAATCTTTCAACAATGCCCCTATCGGCTGAAACTCAACTCTTTTCATACGCTACAACTCTACTTTTCCTCAGTAAAAACACCAGAAACGACATTGAAAAATTTTCCTTCATCGGTAAAAGTCCTTACTATGCCTTCTACCCTCGAACGGTCGGTATCGGTAATGAACACCTGACCGAAATTCTCCTTCAAAACCATATTGATCAATGCCGAAACCCTCGAGTGGTCCAATTTGTCGAACACATCGTCCAAAAGGAGCATCGGAGTCACTCCGTACATCTGGTTCATTATCTTGTATTGGGCCATTTTCAAGGAAATAAGGAAAGATTTCTGCTGTCCCTGAGATGCACACTTGCGGATTGGATGTCCATCCATCAAAAATCTCAAATCATCCCGATGAACTCCCGAAGTGGTATATTTCAACGTCTTGTCCCTTTCACGACTCTTGTCAAACAGTGAAAGCGGCATATCATCATATAACTCAGAAACATACTCAATCGAAACACTCTCTTTTCCACCCGAAATAAGAGTATAGAATTCGGCAGTACATTTGCTCAGACTCTCCACTGCCTCTTTTCTTTTGGAGAAGATATACATTGCAGGAGAAGATAACTGTTCCGACATTGTATCGAGCAATAAGTCAGAAATATAATCTTGTTTGAGCAACTGATTTCTTTGTTTCAGGACACGATTGTAGGAGATTGAATTTCTAAGATACTCCTGATCGGTCTGCGAGAGCATCATATTGATGAAACGACGCCTCTCCTCGGCAGAGTCGTTGATTATGGATGTATCGGCAGGAGAAACCATCACAATAGGCATTCTGCCGATATGGTCAGAAACCCTCTTGTATGTTTTTGAATCCTTGCGAACGATTTTTTCTCCGGTGCTTTTGATCGAAATCCCGATATTCTCCACAGCCCCATTTTTGAAAAAAGTTCCATTGACTACCGATTCCTGTGTTCCGTGACGGAATGTATAACGGTCCGAGGAACTCAGAAAGCTCTTGGTCATAGATAGATAGTGAATCGCATCGAGAAGATTGGTTTTCCCCTCTCCATTGTTTCCGCAAATGCAATTTATCTTCGATGACAGTTCAATATCAGCACCCTCAATATTTTTGAAATCTGAAAGTATTATCCGGCTTAAATACATCTTCTAAATTTTATCATAGCAAAGATAGTAAAAGATAGTAAATCTTATGATTTTATCTTTGCGTTTATGTATTTTGTTTGTATTTTTGCAACTTTGAAAATATAATAATCATTTAAAATGACAGCGAAAAATAAAAACTCAAAAGTAGAGACAATCGAATCGGTAGGCGAAGCCGTTTCTAAGACAGAAGTATTCTTCAAAACTTATGGTAAAACTTTGGCGTATATCGGTGGCGGACTTGTAGCCATTGCTGCTATCATCATCCTTTATATCCAATTTTATGCCAATCCTCTAAAACAAGAGGCTCAAGCACAAACTTTCACTGCAGAACAGTATTTCCGTGCTGAAGATTATGACAAAGCACTTAATGGTGACGGCAATGCACTTGGTTTCATTCAAATCATTGACGAGTACGGTGCAAAAGGTGGCGAGTCCGTTTATCTTTATGCCGGTATCTGCCAATTGCAATTGGGTAATGCAGCTGAAGCTATCGAGTATCTAAACCACTACAGAACTGATGATGCTATCCTTACAGCACGCGCTATGGCTTGTACAGGTGATGCTTATTCGATTCTTGACAACTACGCAGAAGCTTTGAAATTCTATCTTCAGGCTGCTAACCACGCTGACAATGTTTATGCTGCTGCATATCTTATGAAAGCCGGTATCGTTTGCGAAGAGATGGGCAACCCTCAAGAAGCTCTTGTTCATTACAAAAGAGTTAAAGAGAACTACCCTACCACACCTGAAGGTTACGAAATTGACAAATACATCACCAGAATTGAAATTGCTGAATAATTATGGGAAGAGCGTTTGAATTCAGAAAAGAGAGAAAATTTAAGCGTTGGGGCAATATGGCCCGCGTTTTCACCAGATTGGGAAAAGAGATCACCATTGCTGCAAAAGCGGGTGGTCCGGATCCTGACAACAACCCCCGTCTAAGAACTTTGATTCAGTCTGCACGCAGTGAAAATATGCCCAAAGAAAATGTTGAAAGGGCTATCAAGAGAGCAACTGAAAAAGACCAGGGAAACTACGAGGAGATCGTATACGAAGGTTATGGTCCTCACGGTATCGCTATTTTGGTGGAGACTGCTACCGACAACAATATGAGAACTGTTGCCAATGTACGCAGTTATTTCACAAAAGTAGGTGGTGCTCTTGGAACACAAGGCAGCGTAAGCTTTATGTTCGACCACAAATGTGTTTTCAAAGTTAAGAAAGAGGGAGAAATCGATATGGAAGAACTCGAACTCGAACTTATCGACTTCGAGGTTGACGATGTTTACAGAGATGAGGAAGATGACATTATATATATATATGGTGCATTCGAGTCATTCGGTAATATTCAGAAATATCTTGAGGAAAACTCTTTCACCATTGTTTCCGGTGGTTTTGAAAGAATCCCCAATGTTCCTCTAAAGACTCTTGAAGCTGCAGAGAAAGAGTCTATTATGAAACTTTTGGACAGACTTGAAAATGACGACGACGTTCAAAATGTTTATCATACAATGTCACTTGCAGAATAACAAACTAAAAACGATACAATATGGAATTATCTCACATTGAACATCTTGGAATAGCAGTAAAATCGTTGGATGAGGCTATCCCTTATTATGAAAACATTCTTGGTCTTAAATGTTATGCTATCGAAGAGGTAGCTGACCAAAAAGTTAAAACTGCTTTCTTCAAAGTTGGTCAAACCAAAATTGAACTTCTTGAAAGCACTTCTCCTGAAGGAACCATCGCAAGTTTCATCGAGAAACGCGGAGAAGGTATCCACCACATTGCATTCGCTGTTAAGGATGGCGTTCAAAATGCTCTTACAGAGGTTGAAGGCAAAGGTGTAAGACTAATCGACAAAGCTCCCCGCAAAGGTGCTGAAGGTCTTAACATCGCTTTCTTGCATCCAAAATCGACACAAGGTGTTCTAACTGAACTTTGTGAAAATCCTAACGAATAATAAATAACAACTTAGTTATAACTATAAATCAATAAAAATATGAGCCAACAGCTTGAACAAGTTAAAGCGCTGATTGAACTCCGCGAAAAAGCGCGCCTCGGCGGCGGTCAAAAGAGAATCGACGCACAGCACGAGAAAGGTAAATTCACTGCTCGCGAAAGAATTAATATGCTTCTTGACGAGGGTAGTTTTGAAGAATTCGATATGTTTGTAACACATCGTTGTACAAACTTCGGAATGAACAAAAACATCTTCTTGGGTGACGGTGTTGTAACCGGTTATGGTACAATTGACGGTCGCTTGGTTTATGTATTCGCACAGGACTTTACCGTATTCGGTGGTTCACTTTCTGAAACTCTTGCTATGAAGATCTGTAAAATTATGGATCAGGCAATGAAAATGGGTGCTCCCGTTATCGGTCTTAACGACTCAGGTGGAGCGCGTATCCAAGAAGGTGTAAACGCATTGGCAGGTTATGCAGAAATCTTCCAAAGAAACATTATGGCTTCCGGTGTTGTTCCTCAGATCTCAGCTATCTTGGGACCTTGTGCCGGTGGTGCAGTTTACTCTCCTGCTCTAACCGACTTCAACATTATGACCAAAGGAACAAGTTATATGTTCTTGACAGGTCCTGCAGTTGTTAAGTCAGTTACAGGTGAAGTTGTAACTCAAGAGCAATTGGGTGGTGCTTCAGTTCACGCTTCAAAGAGTGGTGTTGCTCACTTTGCAGTAGATTCAGAAGAAGAGGCTATCAATGTTATCCGCCACCTTCTTTCATTCATTCCTCAAAACAATATGGAGGAACCTCCTTACAAACCTACTGAAGACCCTATCGAACGTCTTGAGGATTCTCTTAACACTATTATCCCTGACTCACCTAACGCTCCTTACGATATGTATGAAGTTATCGGTGGTATCGTGGACGATGGTGAATTCTTTGAAATCCACAAAGACTACGCAAGAAACATCATTATCGGTTTCGCACATATGGGCGGTTCATCAGTTGGTATCGTAGCTAACCAGCCTAAATACTTGGCAGGTGTACTTGATATCAATGCATCTCGTAAAGCTGCCCGTTTCGTTCGTTTCTGCGACGCTTTCAACATTCCTATCGTTACTTTGGTTGACGTTCCCGGCTTCCTTCCCGGTACACAACAAGAATATGGTGGAATTATCCTTCACGGTGCAAAACTTCTTTACGCATACGGAGAAGCAACTGTTCCTAAAGTTACCGTTACCCTACGTAAATCATACGGTGGTAGCCATATCGTGATGAGCTGTAAACAACTTCGTGGTGACATCAACTACGCTTGGCCTACAGCTAACATCGCAGTTATGGGTGCTGACGGTGCTGTGGAAGTTCTTTACTCTAAAGAAATCAAAGCTGAAGAAGATCCTGCTAAACGTGCTGCAATTGCAGAAGAAAAGAAAAAAGAATACAACGATTTGTTCTGCAACCCTTACAAAGCAGCAAGTTATGGTTACATCGACGATGTTATCGAACCTCGTAACACCCGTTTCCGCGTAATCAGAGCATTGGAACAACTTTCTACCAAGAAACTTTCTAACCCTGCTAAGAAACACGACAACTTACCATTGTAATAACTTTTCAATCCAAATTGATAATGAACAAATTAAAACTTATCTGGATTTTAGTTTCGTTGACAGCTATCTCTGTGCTTAGCGCAAATGCTCAAAGTCAAAGCGATATGCGTCTTAACGAGTTGTTGGTAACCAATACCTCTGACTTCCAAGACGATTTCGGTCAGCATAGTGCTTGGTTCGAGTTGTTCAACGTATCATACGGTACTGTTGACATCGGAGGTTGCTACCTTTCAAATGACGCTAACAATCTTAAAAAATACATTATCCCTAAAGGTGACGTATTGACAAGAATTCCACCTCGTCAACACATCCTTTTCTGGGCTGACAATCAACCTTTCCGTGGTACATTCCACGTAAATTTCACATTGGCTGAATCAGATACTATCTACTTCGTAGCCAGTGATGGTAGAACTATCCTTGACAAGATTTTTGTTCCAAAAGATCTTGAAGAGAATAAATCTTATGGCCGTTCTACAGATGGTATTGGTGAGTGGGAATACAGAGAATGGACTTCTCCAAGTACCAACAACTCCGGTGCAAATCAAGAAAGTAAGAGTGTAATTATGAAAAAAACTGACCCTCACGGTGTTGTTATCACCATCGTTGCAATGTCAGTTGTATTCTTCGCACTTATTATTCTGTTCTTCTTGTTCAAATTAACCGGTAACATCGCAATCAGAAGTCTTCAAAAGAAATCTGACGAAAGATCAGAAGAAACCGGTAATGCTAAAACTGATGTGGCAGAAACTTCAGCTGAGACCTTCGCTGCTATCGGTGTAGCACTACACTTGTTCAAAGAAGAGAACGAAGCACACGACGAAGAAAGTTATCTTCTTACTTTGAACCACACAGACAGAACTTACTCACCTTGGAGCTCGAAGATCTATACTCTTCGCCAAACTCCTTCAGTTAAGAAAAACCTAAGATAATTGATAAAGAAATGAAAGAATATAAATTGAAAATAAACGGTAATGACTACAATGTGGTTATTAACGATGTACAAGACTCAATTGCATCTGTAGAGGTAAATGGTTCTACATATTCAGTTGAGTTCGAAAAACCTCTTACAAAATCTACAGCTGCTAAGCCTGTAGTTAAGAAAGTAACTCCTGCTGCTGCTCCCGCTGCCAAACCTGCTGCTGCAGCACCTGCTGCATCTTCAGCTCCCGCAGGTGGTGTTACAGTTGCTTCACCCCTTCCTGGCGTTATTCTTGAAATCAGCGTGAAAGAAGGTGATGCAGTTCAAAAAGGACAAAAAATTATGGTTCTTGAAGCTATGAAGATGGAGAACGTTATCGAAGCTTCTGAATCAGGAACAATCAAGAGTATTAAAGTTAATAAAGGCGACTCTGTACTAGAAGGAGCACCTCTAGCAATTATTGGATAGTATGATCAACACTATTTTAGAAAATCTAAAAACATTCTGGCAATTTACCGGTTTTGCAAATGGTGACTGGACATACTTCGTCATGATTGCAATCGGTCTATTGTTCGTGTACCTGGCTATTAAGAAAGACTGGGAACCTATGCTATTGATTCCTATCGGATTCGG
>JAZRBT010000220.1:0-1650 GCA_045635245.1 Candidatus Coprenecus sp. | reverse complement strand
TTCTGATTGATTGCCAGCAATCTTTTTGACGGAGCAGTCTCGGGAGCGGAATTTATATCTTCCGGATTTTCGAATGAATCGACAATATTTTTTGTCTTTAATGACATATCATCTTCCCAGAGATATTCAAAACCATTGTTGTTGGAGAACAACAAAGCCTCGAACTCGTGCAACTGAATGTACGGAACAAAGCGCCTGTCCGCTATCGAATCGCCTAATGCCTGCTGTAGATTATCGACTTTCTGCAAATCATCACCTGATTGCATTGCGGCATCATAGCCAGGCATATTATTCGGTATACGGAAAAAGTCCACGAAACTGGAGACCACAATATTTCCATCGTGAGGATTACTCAATAATCCTTTTATTGTATTGTAAAGATGATGATAATTAACCAATCCTCCTCGTCCTGTCTTGCTGGTACGTATCAAGATAGGAGTTATAAGCCCCACGCCTTTATTACGTAAATATGGAGCCAACACCTCATTTACAAAACTCTGTTCAGTCGGCCCCTCAACAACAATATTCAACCTCTTCATCACAGCTGTCCTCCTATAAGATTTGTCTCCCACATATCACTGATCGAATACTTATACTCATCCATCCACACAGACAGGTCTTCCGGATTCAAACGTTTAAATACAGTCTGTTCATCTTCCCTATCTACCACGATGATATTCTCCGGCTCAAAGCAGTTAACCAGATTGGTTGACTGGGTTGAAAGTATTATCTGACTGCTCTTGGATGCTCTTTTGATGAGGGCTGCCAACTTATTGATTGCTGCAGGATGAAGTCCCAATTCAGGTTCATCAATAATGATGACTTCTGGAAGTTTTGACTGGAGCAGCAATGTAGCTAATGCAATGAAACGAATTGTACCATCAGAAAAGCTATAACCGTTCAGATACATATCCGAATTTACCTCCTCCCACTCCAAAGATATCTTAGATGGGGTTACAGGATCCGGCCTCAAGTTAAACCTCTTGAAGTAAGGAGCGATTGAATGTATCGTACCTTCAATCAAGCGGAAAGCCTTTTCATCCGTCTGCTTAAGCATATAAAGGTATGCTGCCAGATTTGATCCATTATCCCGTAGGAACGAATTATCATTAATCTCACATTGTCCTCGCATTGGAGAAGAGGAGCTTGTGTCGTGGAAATGATAGACGGTAAAGCTTCTGAGATAGCTTTTCAGATAAGTTGCCCGCCATTGCTTTTGAGTAATCAAGGCAGATTCCTCGACACCAGAATCCCAGAAAGTCCTATGCCACAATCCATAATAATCTTTATCTGGTTCTTGACGGTTATTGAAATAATCTCCAGTATTGTCAATATATCCCTTATTTGACTGAGCCGGCTTCAATGTAAAAAAGAACGCATTAGTATTCTTAAAATCCATCAGGCCATACATCTCTTTTGAGATCTTTCGACCACGATACAGAAGATTATCGATTCCTCCCTTGTCCAAGGTATAACTGCCGAAACGCTGTTCGAAGATAGCCTTAGCCATCTCAAAGAATGAGATGAAATTACTCTTTCCCACACCATTTGAGCCAATCAGGACATTCAGATTGGTCAATGGCAACTCCAAGTCTCTGATCGACTTGAAATTCTTTATGATAACATTCTCTATCATACTCAATAAATTTC
>JAZRBT010000219.1:0-3101 GCA_045635245.1 Candidatus Coprenecus sp. | reverse complement strand
GCCTATACCAATTATAAGACGATTCTGGCTGTTACTTTTACCAATAAGGCAACAGCTGAAATGAAGGAGAGAATTCTTAAAGAATTGTTTCTTTTGTCTGTCAATCCCGACAAATCAAAATATATAGGGGACCTTTTGAAGCTCCCTTTGGTAGTCAGGAACGGCAAGGGAAACCCAAAAGAATTTGTAAAAAATCACTCCTCAAATTTGCTGATTTCTATCCTGAACGATTACTCTTTTTTCAATGTCAGTACCATTGACCGTTTCTTGCAGAGGGTGATGCGAGCATTTGCCAGGGAAATCGGACAATTCTCTTCGTACAATGTGGAGTTGGAACATTCCGATGTCCTCTCGTTTGCAGTGGATATGTTGATGAACTCTGTGGATGACAATCCTGTTCTGCTCGACAGACTTGTGAAACTATCCAAATTCCAGATGGAAGAGGGAAAGAGTTGGGATATCACATCGACTCTGATTTCGCTTTCTCAAGAGTTGTTTCAGGAAAAATTCAAAATCCTTAAAAAGGAGATAGGTGGCAATCTCCCTTCTCATCAGGAAATTGCCGGTTTGTCCTCGGCATTGGACAAGAAAATAGGAGATATCAGGAAGGATTTTATACATATAGGGAAGACAGCCATTGATATAATGCACCAATATGGATTGGAACCATCTGATTATAAGGGAGGTTCTAAATCTCCAGCAGATACATTCAGGAAGATGGCCGCAGGTCAGATTCCTTCTCTGACAAAAAGTTTCAAATCATTGGAAAATGGAGTGGATGAATGGTGCTCCAAAACCTCCAAGAGAAAATGCGACATTGAAGCATCTGTTAATAGTGGTCTGATGGGATTTGTTGGAGAAATTATTTCCAAAGTTATAGATCTCAATACCGCAGTATGTGTGAAAAAGAGACTCAATATCCTCGGCATTTTGGGAGATATTGAGGCAAAGGTTCAGGAGTATTGCAGAAATCAGAATATTGTACTCCTCTCTGAAACCACAAATTTCCTTTCAAAAATCATAGATGGCAGTGATACTCCATTTTTGTATGAGAAAGTGGGTGGGCGTATAGACAATTATCTTCTGGATGAGTTTCAGGATACCTCCAATATGCAGTGGAAAAACTTTCTGCCTCTGATAAAAGAGGGGATAGACAATGGCCATAATTCATTGGTGGTGGGAGATGTGAAACAGAGTATCTACAGATGGAGAGGCTCTGACTGGTCCCTGTTGAATCAGCAGATTTATCTAGATGTAGATCAGAGGAAAACTTCAACAGGAGATTTGAAATTCAATTGGCGAAGCTCCAGAAATGTTATTGATTTCAATAATGGTATTTTTGGAAAGGTTAACGAAAAATTGAAAGTACGTTTTTCCGGATCATCTTTAGCCGATGTCTATAGCAATTATTATCAATATATTGATGCCTCCAGAACACCCTCCGACGGACACGTTTATGTCAAATTTTTTAAGCTTGAGGGGCGTGAAAGTATGGCTGCAAACGAAAGTATCCGGAAAGAAATTATTGGAAAGGTAAAACAATTGCTGGATGGAGGATATTCCCAACGGGATATAGCTATCCTGGTTCGTTCCAATAAAGAAGGGGAGGAGGTTTCCAAGTTGCTGATTGATAATGATTATAAAGTTATTACAGAGGATTCGCTCTTGCTCTCAAGTGCTCCCAGTATCCGTAAGGTGATAGCAACTTTAAAATTGCTCGATGGTTCGGGCAATAATCAGTTGGCGTTTATTTCTGAAGATTTGTCAGCAGATATAAAGGAGAAATCTCTTTATAATATCTGCGAGGATATTTTTGTGCGAATAGGTGAGATTGCGCACGAAGAACTCCCTTTTGTAAATGCATTCCTCGATTATGTTCTGGAGTTTGTTACTGACAGCGGGTCGGATTTGGTGGGATTCCTAAAGTGGTGGGATGAAAAGGGTGCAAATAAGAGTATCTCTGCTCCCGAAGGAGATGATGCAGTCAGAGTGATGACTATTCATAAGTCTAAAGGTCTGGAATTCAATGCAGTGATTTTGCCTTTTTTACACGGTGAATTTGCCCCGTCATCCAAAGGGGATTCCTATATATGGGTAAAACCGACAATACCTCCGTATAATAGACTCTCTATTCTTCCGCTGAAAATAGAAAAAGCTCTCATAGATACCCATTTTGCCAAAGAGTATAATGCAGAGGCTGAATTGGCAATGATAGATGCCCTGAATATCTGTTATGTGGCATTTACCAGAGCAAAGGAGCAGTTGATTGTTTTTGCAAAAGAGAGTGACGACTCTTTCGCCCAATATCTTAAAGAGTATGTGAAAGCAGATGAATATGAGGTGGGGGATTGGTGTAAGCCGGAAGGAGAACCATCAACAGAACAGAAAGAGGATGGCAATTCCCTTCAGGGTAGGTTTGTCAGTATCCCAATTGGGGAGAGACTCTCCATTTCGTTTAAGGGGAATGAACACTTTGCTTCCGAAAAGGATGAAGACAACCGTTTGAGAGGTATCATACTTCACGAGATTATGTCTGAGATTAAGGTCAAAGAGGATATTCCCGGGGCAGTAAGAAAGGCTGTTGCAGCAGGAAAAATTTCTCAGGACAGTTTTTGGGAAAAATGTGAGATGATTTCCCAAAAGATAGCCTCGGTAGCGGAGTATCATTGGTTTGATAATTCTTATGAATTGATGACAGAGGTCTCTATCATTACACCTAAAGGGAAAAATTACAGACCCGACAGGGTAATGACCAAGGGTAAAAGTGCGGTGATTCTTGATTATAAGTTCGGGGATACGAAAGATTCTGATTATCATCTTCAGGTAAGGAATTATATGAATTTGCTTGTTGAGATGGGATACACTGATGTAAAGGGTTATTTGTGGTACAACGATGCACTGGAAGAGGTTGTGCAGGAACTATAAATTTGTCTTTCGGGTTGATTTATATATCTTATTTATTTTTAGTCGACTTGCTTGATAATCAGGTAGGTAAGATGTTTGTGTGATATTTCTTGTCAGAGGGTAAATTTTATCTTATCTTTGTCTTGGTATCAATTAATATTGTTATGAAACATCTATCCGTTTTAATTATTGCCATA
>JAZRBT010000218.1:0-2878 GCA_045635245.1 Candidatus Coprenecus sp. | reverse complement strand
AAACTGATCGTATGCACCGGAGGATTATCATATCCCAAGACAGGTTCTACAGGAGACGGCTACGTCTGGGCCCGCCATTTTGGACATACGGTCAAGCCGCTATTCCCGTCACTGACAGCAATTGTCCCGAAAGGGTATAAGGAAGATGCCCCGGCAGGAGACATGAAGGGGCACATAAACCGCAATACAATATTGACAGAAACCGGAGAAAGCCTTTGTGGAAATCAGTTGAAGAATGTGAACCTGTCGCTTTATATTGACGGAAACCTTGCCCAGGAGGAATTTGGGGACCTTGATTTCACGGACGGCGGCATCGAAGGCCCTATCGGTTTCAAGGTGAGCCGCAGATGTGTCAATGCGATCGTCAACGGTTCGAAGGCTTATGTTGTCATCGATCTGAAGCCGGCAGTGGAAATCGAAGACCTTACGGTACGTATCGGATGCCTTTGGAATGAAATCTCCAAGGATAAGAGGAATGCCAATAAACTTTACAAAGACAGATTCAGGATACTTCTGACAAAAGTTCTCCCGATGTCACTGATTCCTGGTTTCTCTAAGCTCAATCCCGGTGCAGATCATAAGAGCCTGGCCAAGGCACTCAAAAACTGGAAATTCGAGATAAAAGGTTATGTCGGTTATGAGCGCTGTGTGGTTACAGCCGGAGGTGTCGATTTGAGTGAGGTTTCACGTAAGACATTGGAGTCGAAAAAAATCCCCGGACTCTATTTTGCCGGGGAATTATTGGATTTGGATGGTGATACCGGGGGATATAACCTTCAGATAGCATTCTCTACCGGAGCCTTGGCCGGTTATTCAGCAGGAAAGGGAATCTAAAGCAGTGTGATATCTATTCTGATCTCTTCATTGGCAGTATTGGTTTTGGCAACGATATGTTCCTGGGCTTTTACTGCAATGGGTTCAGAGAGTTCAAATGCAATGTAGTCTCCGGTTCTGACAGAACAGAATTGTGTCATCTGTGAGAATTTTTCATAAACCTTATCCAAAGGGATGTTCTTGGTACATCTGAATTTTTCCCAACCGTTGATTTCCATTGTGAACGGATTCTCTTCCGAAAGGAAAGTATCAAGAGATTCCTTTTCTGTCATAATGGACGGAATCACTGTAGAGTAATCGAGTGAGTGTTTCAAATATTCCTGAAAATCGGGACTGACACTCTCTTTCATCTCTGGAGTGAGCATTACGCCATACATAAACTTTCCAAGATATCTGTGGGCAAATCTTTTGTCTATTACTTTGCCCGGCAAGTCTACTCTGAAAACCAAAATAGGTGTTACCGAAATTGATTTGACAAAATCGGGAATATAGAACTCCGGTACCGTTCTGATAAGTGTCGAATCTGAACGGAAATAATGATTCTCTTTGTTGTATGGAGATACGAGGATATTCACTACTTCATCGAAAGTTTAATCTCTGTCAAAATCTTCTTGGTGTCGAGAGTGAAGTCTCCGTTCATCATCCAGTTATAGTAACTTGGTTCAAATGTGAGTACATCTTTCACCGCTTTACCCTTATGCTTTCCGAAGTTAAAGACAGGAACATCTTTTTCATTGTAAACAATTCTTCCTGCATAGTCCATCAATTTGCTCTTGGTAGAAAAGTCTGCAAGGAATTTTATGTCGTTCTGCAACTCGGGATATTTATCCAGTTGGGCTTTGAGAATCTCGTAGGTGGCTAAAGTGTCAGCCTCTGCCGAGTGGGCATTCTCAAGATCTTTCTGACAATAAAATTTATATGCAGCTTTCAGTGTTCTCTGCTCCATCTTATGGAAGATGTTCTGAACATCGACCAATTTCCTTTTTCTGAAATCGAAATCGACACCGGCTCTTAGGAACTCCTCGCTAAGCAATGGAATGTCAAATTTGGTAGAATTGTATCCGGCAATGTCGCATCCTTCCATCCATTTGGCCAATGATTTTGCAATCTGGGCAAATGTGGGTTCGTCCTTTACATCCTCATTACTGATTCCGTGTACCTGTTGGGCCTCGGGTGAGATGGGAATTGTTGGATTAATCCTTCTGGTTTTAATCTCTTCTGAACCATCGGGATTGATTTTTACTATTGAAATTTCCACAATCCTGTCGGTGGCAACATTAAGTCCTGTACTCTCAATATCAAAGAATACGATGGGATTCTTAAGATTCAGTTCCATAAACTCAATTAGTTGGTGATACGGATAGGCATTAGCAATGAGCGGATATTTTCTTTACTGTCGGGCTCAGTAGCAGGGACAATAAGTGCTGCTCTTGCAGGGTCAGCTAACTCAAAGCAAATCTCTTCATAAGGAAGATTTGAAAGAATTTCAATCAAATATGGAGCTTTGAATCCGATATCCATAGGAGAACCGTCGTATTGGCAAGCTATAGTCTCGTGAGCGGAAATTGCAAATCCGATATCTTGAGCAGAAATTGTCAAGTTGTTGAATGATAACGAGAATTTCATACTTGAGGTAGCCTGATTTGAGCATACAGATACACGCTTAACTGCGTTGTACAAGTCCAATCTGTTAATGTATAGCTTGTTAGGGTTGTTCTTGGGAATAACGGTGTTGTATGCAGGATAAGTTCCGTCAACAAGTCTGCCGATCAGGATATTTCCTTCAAATTCGAAATATGCATTTTTGCCGTCGAAAGTCACTTTTACGATATCATCAGATTTGGGCAGCATATTTCTAAGGATAGCGGCAGGTTTCTTGGGAAGAATGAATGAACATTTCTCTTCAGAACGGATGTCCGAATGTGTAAGACATACAAGTTTGTGTGAGTCAGAAGCAACAATTGAAGTTCCTTCGTTCGACATATCGAAAAGAATACCATTCATTACAGGACGAAGAACATCATCTGCAGTAGCGTAGATGGTG
>JAZRBT010000217.1:0-4472 GCA_045635245.1 Candidatus Coprenecus sp. | reverse complement strand
CGGATCACTGCTCCAGGACATTCTGTATGGGGCATTATAATTGGGATACAAAACATCAGGAATCGGTCCCAAAACAAAATCCTTATCCATCACATAGACTGTAGCCCGAGCGACCAAGTCCCCTTCTACAGTAGTTGCCGTTATCGAACAACGTCCCAATGCCACACCATCGACCTCTCCGTCGGAAATAATCTTTGCCACTGATTCATTATCACTTTCCCACAGGACTTGCTTATTTGCAGCATCTTCAGGTAAGACAACCACCTCAAACCTTTGAACATCTCCTACATACATATTGATTTCCGTGGGTGTGATATATATATCCTCGGGAACTTTATAGGTATCCACTACCACACTGCAACGGGCTGAAATTCCCGTACCATCAGTAGTGGTTGCCTCAATAATACAATCTCCATCACCCACCGATGTGACCACACCTGAAGAACTTACTGTCGCCACCTCCTCATTACTGCTCTTCCACGCCAAAACAGGATTCTCGGCACTGAGAGGGAGAACCGTTGGGATAATAGTTTGGGTTTGCCCTATTTCATCAAACTCTATCCTCTCAGGCGAAACTGACAACGAGGTGACCAGATCTTTCATCCCAGAAATATCTATCCTCCAGGAAGTTTCATTGATACCACTACCTGTAAACTTTGTCGTACAGAGATACATCGTATTCCTCAAAATATCGAAATTGTCCAACAAAGCCCCGTCGTGAATATAGTAGCGATAGGTCAGATTTTCATCATAGTGTTCTGAACTCCTGTAGTCCACCACTATTTCCACATATGTACACAAATGAGCGTACTCCTCCGGAGGGATATGACTCTGTTCGTCAGTATTGCCATTCAACAAATCCCCTTGAGCATTTTCCAGCATATAAAAATCAATTCCTGTGGTAAAAAGAGTGGCAAGATCTTCTCCCGAGTAACTTTCTCCCGAGGGCAAAATATCGTCAGAAGTAAATGCTCTACTTTTCTTAAAATAGGGAACATTCCTGTTTAGATTCCTGAGTCTCACCTCTTTAATATCAAATTTCAATACATCCGCACTCAATTCTGATGTATCTGCTATCAGCCTGAAACGGGAAACCAATCTCACCAAAGACAAACTGATTTTACTCTCTGAAACAACCTTTACAGAACCTGACTCAGCAGACATAGCCATCGATCCATCCGAATTCACAATATCCCTTTTGTCTGAAATCGAATGAATCAGCCTCCTTATTCCAGTAATATTGCCAACATATGGATTTTCCAATAGATTTCCCACATTCGCCAAAGCTAATATCGAATACTCTTTTTCCAAATAAATCCCATCTATAGATATCTCCCTGTGCGGATACTCGATATATTCTGAAAAGGCGAGCATACCATTTACATCATAGAAGAAAATATTTATATCTGATATCAATTTATCATCTACCACAGGGGCAGATTTACTCACTCCCTGTTCACTCACATTTAGAGAAACAGAGACCCGTCCCTTTAACAAGGGCTCGTATGTCCCCTTATTGCAGGAACATACGAGCAAAACAATCAAAATGAATAAAGGATTCATTGGGAGAAACTTAAAATTCTTTATCAAAGGAAGGTATAACAGTCCAGTCCTGAACGTCCAATGTCAATTCTACCGCACCGGGAACCAATGGAATATTAGGGTCATCACTACCAGGCCTTGTTACGGTAATTGTGTATGAATATGTATTATTCCTACCAACACCATAATGGCCGTTTTCAGCAGAATAACCATAATCGGGCTGGTTAATCAGAACAGGATAATAATATGTCACCCCATTCAAATCCCCCTGCAGGACAACTTTGGTTGAGGTAGATGTATTTTGGGTTTCATTTGAATAGGTATAGAAATAATGAGCAAGAGTATGGCCTTCACTACCAATTTCACCTTCAATAGCATCCATCAACAGACCTTCCTGAGCAGTATTGTTCACATCTTCTTCTACCAATGCTGCCTCATTCAAAACTATCGGTGCAGAGGTGTTACCATTATCAAAAACAATTTTGTCTCCGTGAGCATTGACAAGGAACAGTTTACAGTTCTTCAAAGTTTGCCCTTGATATGATGTTCCCTCGAATTTGGTTTTAATGGAAGTTACCGCAACTCTGGAGACAAAGCGGGACAATGTTACAGAGACTCTGTTTGTCAATTCAAACTCGTGTTCCACCTCTCCGTACATTGTAAAACTTCCCAACATTTCATTTTTCAGCAAAGTGGAAAGCTCCTTGAAAGTTCCGATCTGGGTTACCCCCGAAAAATCACCGATATGAGAATTTGCCACCACACATACCACCTTTGGACCTGTGGTTGAGGTCAATTGTACTGACGACAAGTCACTTCCCTCAAATCTCTGATAGGTATCCAATTCTCCCGACACCCCATTTGAGGAGGTTGTATTATTGAAGATAAAGACATCCAATGTATTGATGGCATTATCCTGCTGTTGATTCTGCTCAACGACTGTTTTGGTCGAAGATGCAAGGTGAATGGTAACAGTTGCACTTTGTTGAGAGAATTCGCTCTCGTTTTCTGATTTAAAATTGCTTTTGGTACAAGCGCCTGTCAATAGAGTGGACAGGGCAAAAACTGAAATAATAATTCTTCTTTTCATCTCTTTTATAAATTAATCATTACGAAAATCCCGTAACGCAAAGAGAAGAAAATGTGATAATGTACATCTCTCGCCACTACTCTTCGCCTCAACATTATCTAAGACTTTCGGTTGCAAATTTATAGACAAAAGGTAATACGATGCAAACACCTCAATGCTTAAATTTACGTTTGAAAACATTATCTTTGTGCTATGAAAGCAATTATTTATTTGATAACACTGACACTCAGCATATTGCTTACAAGCAGCGATATTATGGCGACTGATGCGAAATTTACGAATCAGGACAAAACCATTTTCCAAGAGACCATTGAAAAACTAATTCCATACTCGAATTGTGACAAAAATGAAATTATGGTGATGGTGGCAAAAGAGTTTCTTGGGACCCTTTATGTAGCCGGAACACTTGAAACAATACCCGAGCAACTTACAGTTTATCTTCATCAGACCGACTGCATCCTTTTTGTAGAGAGTTGTCTTGCAATGACCACCCTACTTTCAGAATACAATCAGAATCAACAAATCCCTACTTTCGACGATTACTGTGCTTTGATCCAATCTATGCGATACAGAAATGGTAAAATCGACGGATACTCTTCCAGAATACACTACACATCAGAATGGATTCTCCAGAATGAGCAGAATGGTCTTTTGGAAGAATACACCAGCCAATTCGGAGAGAGAAAATATCAGACATTCAGTTTTATGTCCACACATCCTCAAAGTTATCAGCAACTTAAAAACTCCCCATCTGAGGTACAAAAGATAAAAGAAGTAGAAAAAAGTCTCGATACCGGAACCAAGGTTTATACCATCTCTGCCGAGAATATTCATTTATATGAAAACGAGATTCAAGATGGTGATATCATTTGTTTCGTAAGCAAAGTTAAAGGACTGGATATCACCCACGTAGGTATTGCTCACCGCGAAAATGGCAAGCTGACTTTCATCCACGCCTCTTCCAAATATAAGAAGGTCATAATTGAACCAAAATCACTTCAGGAATACTGTACCACTTCTATCAGAGTTATCGGATTAAAATAGCCACAGATGTTCACAAGCACCATCAATAATATCCAGAAAATTAAAGAATTAAAGGATTAAGGATTCAGAGCACTAAGAGTCAAAGGATCACTCTTCACCTTTGGACAATATCTCCATTGCCGACTTCAAGCCTTGTTCTGCCAACTGCTCAAGATGATTTTTCAATCCGGGCACTGCGCTGAAAATATCCTCCAATTTATTTTGCTTGAGAAGTTGGTTGAAACTACCAATCCAAGCCTCTAGTCTTCTATCGTCTATTGACAAAAATTCGCCAAGACACTCTGCAAATTTGGAATAATCGCTTATAATCAGTGTATTCCAATCAGTTGCTGCAGAAAGCCAGGCATACATCGGTCTCAATCCTGTTTCACCTCTTAATATCTCCTCATACAGAAGTTTCAAAGTATCCTGCTTAATTTCCGCACTATTTGAGGCACGAACCGGTCTCTCTAAATGCAATTGTATAACATCACTGGAAGAGGAAATGATTCTTTCCCAGACATTAAGTTTCTCATATTTCATTTTTAGCAGAATACCCTCCCAACTCAGACGAGGATTATCAACAGCATATTCCTTACTCTTGATATCCTCACCAATTTTCACCGGATATCGTGTACCACACCAATTTATTATCACCTCGTTTTCTGTCAGATTTTCCACAAAAAAAGAGGGAAATTTTCCCATCAGTGATATTTCCTTTCCTACTATCTGCTCTATCTCGCGATAAGGATAAAATTCTGTTTTACTTATAGAATTTGACACAGACATATCCATAAGTCGGATCGTAGCCATGTCG
>JAZRBT010000216.1:0-5494 GCA_045635245.1 Candidatus Coprenecus sp. | reverse complement strand
AGACAAATCGGAGGTCCTTCGGTAAACCCTTACAGAAGAAAACAACCTTCACAACTTATCCCTACCGGTATTGCAAGTATTGACTTGAACAACACCTTGGAAGTCGGAGGCCAAGCGGTCTTAGGAAGACAAGTGTTAACTACAACTCCTTGGCTCACAGAACGACATGGCTACGATCCGACTTAGACAAATCGGAGGTCCTTCGGTAAACCCTTACAGAAGAAAACAACCTTCACAACTTATCCCTACCGGTATTGCAGGTATTGACTTGAACAACACCTTGGTGTCTGGACAGAAAATTCCTTTCTTCGCAGGTAGTGACCAGCCATATAACCAAGTTATGGCAATGGTGGCTCTTAGAGCAGATGTAGATAAGATTATCCTTGGTGGTATGGGTCTTTCCAACGACGACTACCTATATTTCAAGAATGAGTTCGAGAATGCAGGTGCTTTGGACAAGATTATCAGTTTCGTAAATACAACTGAACAACCTCCTGTGGAACGTCTTCTTATCCCAGATATGGCTCTTACAGCTGCTGAATATTTCGCTGTGGATAAAAATGAGAAAGTATTGGTGCTTCTTACCGATATGACTCTTTACGCTGACGCCCTTTCTATCGTAAGTAACCGTATGGACCAGATTCCTTCTAAGGACTCTATGCCCGGTTCACTTTACTCAGATTTGGCTAAAATTTATGAAAAAGCGGTACAACTTCCTTCAGGAGGTTCTATCACCATTATCGCTGTGACCACAATCAACGACGGTGACATTACCCACGCTATTCCTGACAACACAGGTTATATCACTGAAGGTCAGCTATATCTAAGACACGATACTGATACCGGAAAAGTTATTATCGACCCATTCCGTTCACTATCACGTCTAAAACAACTGGTTATCGGCAAACAAACTCGCGAAGACCACTCACAAGTGATGAATACAGCGGTTCGTCTATACGCCGATGCTGCCAATGCCAAGACAAAACTTGAAAATGGTTTTGACTTGAGTGACTACGACAACCGTTGTCTTGATTTTGCAAAAGAGTACTCTTCACGCCTTTTGGCTATTGACGTAAATATCTCTATTACTGAGATGCTTGATACTGCCTGGGAATTGTTCGGAAAATACTACACCAAAGCAGAAACAGGTATCAAAGAGGGACTTATCCAAAAATACTGGAAAGAAAAAGAAGCATAATTTTTTAAGAGATGGCTATAAAATTTCAATATAACAAGACATCGTTGAACGAACTTAACAAACAGCTTAAAGTTCGTACACGTGCTTTGCCTACCCTGAAGAACAAGGAGTCTGCTCTTCGTCTTGAGGTGAAAAAGGCAAAACAGCGTTCCGATGCTCTTTTGGAGCAACTTGCCGCCTCTCTTAAAGAATTTGAATATCTTGCCGGACTTTGGAATGAGTTTGAACCGGGATTGATTTGGATACAGGATGTAGAACTTGAAACTGTTAAATTGGCAGGTGTCAAAATTCCTGAACTTAAAGAAGTTAAGTACGAGGTTAAGGAATTTGACTACTTCAGGAAACCTCTATGGTACAGTGAAGGTGTCAAGATATTGAAAGACTTGGCTCTACTGGGTATTGAATCTGAAATTTGTACTGAAAAGAGCAAAATTCTCGACTATTCGAGAAAGAAAACCACTCAGAAAGTGAACCTTTATGAGAAAGTGCAGATTCCGGGTTATCAGGAAGCGATTCTGAAAATCAAACGCTTTATGGAAGATGAGGAAAATCTTTCTAAGGCATCCCAAAAAATTGTTAAAACAAGGCACGATTTAGAAGAGGAGGAAGCGCTATGATTACGAAAATGTCCAAATATACATTCATTCTCCTAAGTAGTGAATTGAATGACTTCTTGGCACAGTTGCAGGAGGTTGGTATTGTAGACATTACCCGTTCTACAGTCGAAACTGACTCTGTGTCAAAAGATATGATGAATCTCTACAAGAGATATAATCAACTCATATCTAAACTTGATACTTATAAAGAAGAGAATAAATCGATCAATCCTTCTGAAGTAAATCTCGAAGGTCAGGATTTGGTAGTTTGTGCAGAGAACAGTTTCCAACGTATCTCTGAAATCAAAATGCAACTGTCCCAACTCCAGAGAGATGCCAAAGAAGCTGCCCCTTGGGGAGAATTCTCTGCTGAAGATCTCGAGCGTATCGATGCATTGGGATATATCCCTCATTTCTACGCACTTGCAGCAAACAAATTCTCTGAGGACTGGGCTAATGAATATCCTTTGCAAATCATCAACAAAACAGATGACAAAGTATATTTCATTATCCTGTCGGGCAAAAACGAGCCTTTCAAATTCAGAGCAATTGAGACTAAATTCCCTGAAAGAAGTATCTCTGTGATTAACGGAGATATCGCAAGATTGACTTCTGAAATGAAGCAATTGCAACAGACTTTGATGGGAATTGCCCAAATGAGAGACCGTCTTGTAGAAGACTCCAAGACTCTTTTCTCAAATCTCGACTTGTATTTTGCAGAGAGTGCATCCAAGAAAGAGGGAGAAGGCTCGATCTCGATTCTCGAAGGTTTTGCCAAAACTGAAGATGACGACAGACTGAAAGAATATTTTGACAAGAGCAATGTTCTTTATCTTCGTGAAGCGGCAAAAGGAGAAGATAATCCACCTATCAAACTCAAGAGTAACTGGTTCAATAAATTGTTCCACCCTATCGGAGGACTTTATATGATGCCTACATACGACGAATTGGACCTTACTCCATATTTTGCACCATTCTATATGCTGTTCTTCGGCTTGTGTTTGGGAGATATGGGATATGGTTTGATTATGGTCATCCTGGGTTTGATTGTTGCTTTTGCAGCTCCCAAGTTCAGCGGTTATGGAAAATTGGTTGCCTGGCTCGGCTTCGGTTCGATACTGATGCCTTTGCTCTCCGGTACAGTATTCGGTTTGAAACTGCCCGATATTTTCCCTGCAATGCCTGAAAATATAAAAGGTTTGTTCTTCTCGGACATCAAGATGTTCTGGTTCTCGATTATCTTCGGTTTGTTCCAGATAGTCTTTGCAAGAATGCTCAGAGCGATCTTTGCTTTCACTAAGAAGAGATGGGACGAAGGTCTTACCGAGGTGGGCTGGAGTATGCTTATAGTTTGGGCCGCATTTGCTTATGCAGGTGGTCAGATGAATACCAAATTCCTCCCTGTTATAGCGGATAAGGTATTGTCTATCGGCGGTCTGGTACTTGTGCTATTCTGCAGCAGTCCTTCTAAGAACTTCTTGCTCAGACCTTTAAAAGGTATTGTCTCATTGTATGACATTACAAGTATTTTCGGAGATATGCTATCATATATCCGTCTGTTCGGACTTGGAACCACCGGTGGTATCTTGGCATACGTTATCAATTCCATCGGTATGAACTTCTCAAGTATCCCTTATATAGGATGGGTTCTTACAGTAGTGTTCCTTATTTTCGGTCACTTGGCTGTTATGGGTCTATCTTGCTTGGGAGCATTTGTACACCCTGTACGTCTTACTTTTGTAGAATTTTATAAAAATGCTGGATTCATCGGCGGAGGTCGTGAATTCAATCCACTAAGAAAACGAATATAAACAATAACAAAACAATTAATTAA
Source organism: Candidatus Coprenecus sp. (assembly GCA_045635245.1). Lineage (GTDB taxonomy): Bacteria > Bacteroidota > Bacteroidia > Bacteroidales > UBA932 > Coprenecus. Next base: position 1,866 of record JAZRBT010000216.1, on the reverse strand, counting down.
AAATTTATGGAAACAACAGCTTTTATCTTAGCGTACACCTCAATGGCGATTATGCTAACTCTAACTTGTATCGGTAGTGCTATCGGGGTAACAATCGGTGGTAACACCACAGTGGCAGGCCTTAAAAAGAATCCCGAAATGTTCGGTAAATCAATGTTGTTGTGCGTGTTGCCTTCAACTCAAGGTCTTTACGGTTTCGCAGCATTCTTCTTGATGCTTTCTGCTCTTCAAGGTGTTGATGCTATCACTATGAACCAAGCACTTGCTATCAGCGCAGCTTCTGTTTCTCTTGGTTTGGTAGGTTTCTACTCAGCAGTGAAACAAGCAGGTCTTGTTGCTAACGGTATCAATGAAATGGCTAACGGTCAAGACGTTTTCTCAAAAACTATGATTCTTGCCGTATTCCCTGAGCTTTATGCTATTTTGGCATTTGCTTGTGCTTTCTTGGCACTTCCCTAATACAGAGAATAACAATATTCATAAGAAGGGTGACATTAAAAATGTTGCCCTTTTTTCATATAAATATATCGCTTCTGATAAAAAAATGCTATCTTTAACCATTATTATCTAAAATTACTTATTATGAAAAGAAAAATTGCTTTAACCATCATTCTTTTATTGCTCGGTTCTCTGGTGACCGGCATCTTTGCACAAACTAAAATCAAGTATCAAGGGGAGGTCGATTTGGGGTACTCCATCGGAATCGGTAAAAAATTGGATTACTCATCGTTCGAAGCACAGACCATTCACGGAATTAAAGTCGGTAAATATTTTTCTACCGGAGTGGGTATCGGATTCAAACGATATTTCGATATAGCAGAGAGATTTATCCCCCTCACACTCAATCTTAAAGGATTTCTTCCTTTCACTGAAGATTTATCCGGATTTATATATGCTGATGGTGGTTGGGGATTTGGTGCTGACAGCGAAATTTCGGGATTGCATATTGCTTCCGGAGTGGGACTGGCTTACAAGTATTTCAAATTCCAAGTCGGCTACAACAATCAATTTATCGAGTGGACAGGATTCAGTCACAACAGTATTTCTATCAGATTAGGATTTATTTTTTAAAAAAATCTGTCACAAAACAACGTGGCTGACATTAATTGTATAAAACAAAACTTATTACATAAAAATTTTAAAATTATTTGCCTTATGAAAAAATTTAAAGTAGCGTTGGTTGCCCTATGTATGGCAATGTTCTTTTCAAGTAATGTGAATGCACAAGATTACTATTACCAAGGAGACGTGGAAGTTGGATATAAAATAGGTAAATTACTTGGCGTATCTTACAATACCGTATCAATAACCACTTCTCAAGGTATAAGACTAAATGACTATTTCTATGCCGGTATTGGTTTGGGTTTGGACCTTGCACACTCTCCCGAATATGAAGGAATGGATATCTTCATTCCTATTGGAGTAAACCTTATGGCATACTATCCTATGTCGGAAACAATATCACCATTTATATATACAGACCTTGGTTATGGTATCTACACAGGAGATGATCTTCCTGGTGGATTCAATTTTGGAATCGGCGCCGGTGTTGAATTTTCAATGTTCCGAGTTTCATTAGGTTATGGAATGCAAAAGGTTTCATCTGGAGGAATTAGCATTGGTCAAAATGCATTTGAAATCAAATTAGGTCTTGTATTCTAGGATTACAATAACTTGCCATAGTTATTTTTTGGGGCCTTCGCGTATGTTTTTACATCCGGAGGCTCTTTTTTATTGTCACAAATTATGGTTTGAAACAGTTATCTTAAATTAAATCATTAAATTTGTATTTACACTAATTGAGTTTTGAATATGAAAAGAATTCTAAGTATCATTGTTTCATTAACCCTTATTGCCGCTAACGCT
>JAZRBT010000215.1:0-3028 GCA_045635245.1 Candidatus Coprenecus sp. | reverse complement strand
CTCGAGATTCATAAACATATCATCCTCGAGTTCGATCTCGTCATCAACGATGTCGATCTGGTCTGAAAGTACAGGAATCTTTGGTGCTGCAGGTGGCGGTGGAGGAGTCTCCTGAGTAAAAGGAATAATCTCTTCTTCAAGAACTACCTGTGTAGTGTCGTCGAGAGGGGAAACGTCAGTCTCTTTGCTAGTCCACTCGAAAGCCAAATAAGTGATGAGCAGTGAAACAACCAATCCGATTTCTACGAAAAGGAGCTTCTTGTTCTCAAGACTTGCTTTTTCTGATTTTCTGATTTCCATATTGATTGATATTTTTATATTCCATTTTGCCCGGTAAAGTTAGATATTTTATTTTTTATTTCAAACTTTTTATACATTTTGTAGATTTGCAGAAAATTTTTTGATATGATTTCTTACTTTTTTGAGGATACCGACTTCATTTTTAAAGGTAAAACAAAAAATAACAAATGGCTCCGTCTTGTGGCCGAAAGTGAGATAAGAAGGATAGGGGAGATCTCTATAATTTTCTGTTCTGACAATTATATATTAGATGTAAACCAGCAGTATCTCCAGCACGACTACTTTACAGACATCATCACTTTTGATTATTGTGAGGGTGATAAGTTGTCAGGTGATCTTTTCATCAGTGTCGACAGTGTCAGGGAAAATGCCATTGAATACGGGACCGAATTTTCAGATGAACTTAACAGGGTCATCGTTCACGGTGTACTTCATCTTATCGGCTATGATGATCATTGTGAAGAAGACATTGCTGAAATGAGAAGTAAGGAGAATTATTATCTTTCATTGAGGGAACTGGTGTAGTAAGGTGCTTATGAAAATTTATGATGTTATAGTAGTTGGTGGTGGTCACGCTGGTTGTGAGGCAGCTATGGCAGCTTCGAGGATGGGTTCTTCGGTGCTTCTTATCTCTATGGATATGAACAAGTTTGCCCAAATGTCCTGTAATCCGGCAATTGGAGGCATAGCTAAAGGTCAGATAGTCAGAGAGATAGATGCTTTAGGTGGTTACACTGGAATCGTTACTGATGCTTCTACGCTGCAGTTTAGGATGCTTAACAGATCCAAGGGACCGGCAATGTGGAGTCCTCGTGCGCAGTGTGATAAAATACAGTTTTCTCTGTACTGGCGAAAAATACTCGAAAGTGCCTGTAAATTAGATATTTACCAAGATACTGTGACCTCTTTTATCTTCGAAGGATCGAAAATTTCGGGCGTATGTACAACTACCGGTGCAATTTTCAATTCTCAGACGGTTATTTTGACTGCCGGAACCTTCCTTGACGGACGTCTCTTCATCGGACGCAATATGTTCGAGGGAGGAAGAATAGGAGAGCTCTCCTCTCACGGACTGACAGCTCAGCTCGTCGATATGGGAGTATCAACTGCAAGGATGAAGACAGGTACTCCTCCTCGAATAGACATTTCGTCTGTTGACACTTCAAAGCTGACTCATCAGTATGGTGATGAAAATCCGGAAAAGTTCTCTTACCTTCCTTTCCTCTCAACAGCTCAGAACGGAACTCCTCAAATGCCTTGCTTTGTAGTTCACACCAATCAGCAGGTCCATAAGATTCTTGAAAGCGGTTTTGGAGACTCACCTCTGTTTTCAGGTAAGATCAAAGGTATAGGTCCAAGATACTGTCCGAGCATAGAAGATAAGTTGAGAACCTTTTCAGACAAGACAGAGCATCAGCTTTTCCTAGAACCTGAGGGTAGGGGAACGAATGAGTACTATCTCCAGGGATTTTCTTCTTCACTTCCGCTGAACATTCAGATGGAAGCGCTTCATCATATAGAAGGACTTGAGAATGCCAAGATCTTCCGTCCGGCGTATGCTGTAGAATACGACTATTTCGATCCTACCCAGCTTAAGCCGACTCTTGAATTGAAGAGTATCGAGAATCTTTATTTTGCCGGACAGATCAATGGTACTACCGGATATGAAGAAGCGGCAGCCCAGGGACTGATTGCAGGAATGAATGCTCATCTCAAGGCACACGGTAAAGATCCTTTTATTCTCAATCGTGACCAGGCATATATAGGAGTTCTGATAGATGACCTTATCACAAAGGGAGTGGACGAACCTTATCGTATGTTCACTTCGAGAGCGGAGTACCGTACTTTGTTAAGGCAGGATAATGCTGATTACAGATTGACCGAGCTCTCTTATAACCTTGGTCTCGCTGATCAGTTCAGATACGATTACACAAAGAAGAAGTATGATGCCATCAATGGTCTCACTGGTTTCTGCGATGAGTCAACTTTGAAGCCTCATATAGTAAATGAATATTTGGCTTCGGTTTCTACTTCGGAAGTCGATTCGAGAAAGAGAATATCCGACCTTGTCTCAAGACCACAGGTCAAATTGAATGATATTTTGGATTTAGTTCCACGTGGAACAATTTTAAAATATTCCGAGTTTAATTTTGACGATGCCTTTGTGGATCCTATAATTTCGTTACTGAAAGAAGAGGTTGCTTATTCTGATACTTTATCTTATGAGTCGTATGAATCATTGAGTGGGAAACTTAATCCTGAGTATTCGGAATCATCATACAAGGATGCACTTTATGTTCTCAAATCAAACACAGAGTATCCTGTCTCGATGCTGGATAAGGAACAGCTTGATGCTAATATCCTATCCAATTATAAGAGGGATGTCATCGATTCGTGTGAGATTGGAATCAAGTATAAAGGATATATCCAGAGAGAACAGCAGATGGCAGATAAGATAATGAGGCTCGAGAATCTCATCATTCCGGAGGGTTTTGATTTCGATAGGGTAGAGAGTCTTTCAATAGAATGCAGACAGAAATTGAAGAGATATTCTCCTCGAACAATCGCTCAGGCTTCGCGAATATCTGGAGTTTCGCCGGCGGATATTTCAGTGCTTCTGGTATATTTTGGAAGATAATGATAAAAGAAAAAGATGTTCTATGTGGAACATCTTTTTCTTTTTAAGTATATCGATACACGGTCAAGCCGGGTATGACATTATTACATA
>JAZRBT010000214.1:0-17903 GCA_045635245.1 Candidatus Coprenecus sp. | reverse complement strand
TATTAGTCACGCTATCGGGTATAGTGATACTTGTTAGGTTCTCGCAACCATAAAATGCAGACTCTCCAATATTAGTCACACTATTAGGGATAGTGATTCTTGTTAGGTTCTCGCAACCACGGAATGCAGACTCTCCAATATTAGTCACGCTATTAGGGATGGTATATGAAGTAAGCCCTGCACAAGCAAATGCGACCAGTCTACCATCAATAGTCAAACATCTACCATCCTGCGATGCAATTTTACTATTAAATTCAGTAAGACTGGAGCAACCACTGAATGCATTCTCTCCAATATTAGTCACGCTATCGGGTATAGTGATACTTGTTAGGTTCTCGCAAGCACAGAATGCTCCCATCCCAATATTAGTCACGCTATTAGGGATAGTGATTCTTGTTAGGTTCTTGCAAAGCTCGAATGCTCTCATCCCAATATTAGTCACGCTATTAGGGATAGTGATTCTTGTTAGGTTCTCGCAAAGCTCGAATGCATAATCTCCAATAACAGTCACGCTATTAGGGATATTTATACTTGTTAGGTTCTCGCAACGATAGAATGCAAACGCTCCAATATTAGTCACGCTATTAGGGATAGTGATTCTTGTTAGGTTCTCGCAAGCACAGAATGCAGACTCTCCAATGTATGTAATATGTTTTTTGAAAATCACAACACCCTTATCTACATAAAAATGAGAAAGAATATCTGCATCAAACGCATTTGCATCAAAGGACAATATTTGTCCATCAGTAGTAGTGTACTCAAGGATACAAAGTTTGTTGTCGGTCAAGTCTGCGGAGATAAGTTTTGCCATAATAGTGTCAGCATTTAGTTTGTGTCTATACAAAGGTAGTGATTTTCTTTTGCAATATGTAAGAGGATTCAAAAAAAGAATCGGAAAATATACAAGGGCATCTTTCACACCATTGCGAGGATGGCATAGAACGAGGGTTTCAGATGGTAAACAGATACAACAAAAAAGGAGAAACAAGTTCTTGTTTCTCCCCTTGATTATCAGCACGTTGCTGATAAATTTATACTAATATTCCTCCTCGTTGAAAAAGAAATCTTCTTTGCTAGGATAATCGGGCCAGATTTCTTCGATGCTTTCATACACCTCATCATCGTCCTCCAAATCCTCAAGATTTTCGATAACTTCTAGTGGTGCACCCGAACGAGTAGCGTAGTCGATAAGTTCGTCTCTGGTTGCAGGCCAAGGTGCGTCTTCCAATTTAGAAGCCAATTCTAATGTCCAATACATAATCTTTTATCTTTTATATAGTTATTACTTTTTGAGGGCGCAAATATAGAAATAATCCTATACTAACCAAAAATCTTCTTGCACATTCTCCTTATAACAACTATATCTTCCGAGAGTAAACAGATAATCTGAGAGGCGGTTCAAATATTTGATGACATTTCTGACATCTTCTCTCTCATCCTCCAGAGCAATTGCAGAGCGCTCCGCCCTGCGGCAAACTGTTCTTGCAATATGACACATTGAGGCACTTTGAGGACCTGCAGGAAGGATAAACGCTATCTGTTTGGGCATTTCCGAGGTCATCTTATCTATCTTATCTTCCAACAGTTGCACCTGTGACAAATCGAAAGGTGCAAGTTTCACACACTCCCCTTCTGAAGCCACGTGAGCCGAACCGCTCATAAGTACACATTGGATATTTCTCAAATCACTGTCATATTCTTTTGCCACGCTTCGGATATAACCCAACCACGAAATAAGTTCATCCATATCTCCGTAAGCATTGACTCTTGCTGAGGCCTTTGAGACCCTTTGTCCACCTACCAACGAGGTTTCTCCCAAGTCACCTTTTCTTGTATAAATAGCCATAATAAATCAATTGTTAATTATTTTATCAATTTTACCATCTTTCAGAAATACAACTTTTCTTGCACATTGGGCTATCTCCTTTTCGTGAGTTACCACTATTATGGTACAGAAATCGTTGTATAATTGTTCAAATATAGACATTATTTCTTTAGAAGTGGCAGAATCGAGATTTCCTGTAGGCTCATCTGCCAAAATTATAGAAGGCCTTGTGACCAATGCTCTCGCCAAAGCCACCCGCTGCCTTTGTCCTCCCGAAAGCTGTTCCGGGAGATGGTCCACTCTGTCAGCCAACTGGACCTTTTGAAGAACTTCCATAGCCATTTGTCGCCTTTGACGGGGAGGAACACCCCGATAAACCAGTGGCAACTCCACATTTTCCAAAGCAGTATAGCCCGGCAACAGGTTAAACGACTGGAACACAAATCCTATCTCCCTGTTGCGAACCTCCGCCAAAGAATCATCATCGAGCCCGCGGACATCCCTTCCATTGAGCAGATAGACTCCGCTGTCAATCGAATCGAGACACCCGATGATATTCATCAGTGTAGATTTGCCTGACCCCGAGGGGCCCATAATTGCAATGTAATCATTTTGAAAAACGGTGAGAGAAACCTCATCCAATCCTTTTACCGTATGACTTTCGGTAATGTAATTTTTGCATACATTTTCTATGCGAATAACTTCTTTCTTCTCCATATATCTCACTCCTCGAGTCTTTTATTTTCCAAAAACAGTAATGTGCAACGAGCGTGCAGAGCATTTCTGTCAGTTACTACAAATGTACGAATTAATTGGCAGTTACCAACATTTTAATTAATATTGCGGACATTTTTAAGATTATGGCATATAGAAAGATAGAAGAGTTCGATCCAATCATTACAGACGAACTGTCAGCACATTACAAAGAGATATTGCATCTTTTGGGAGAAGACCCCGAAAGAGAAGGTTTGCTTAAAACCCCTTTGAGGGTGGCAAAAAGTATGCAGTTTTTGACACAGGGATACACTCAGGACGGAGCTGAAATCCTCCGCTCGGCAATGTTCAAAGAGGACTACAAACAAATGGTCATCGTAAAAGACATTGAATTGTACTCTATGTGTGAGCACCATATGCTACCTTTTTATGGTAAAGCACACGTGGCATATATTCCCAACGGCCACATCACAGGGCTAAGCAAAATCGCAAGAGTGGTAGAGTGTTTTGCAAGAAGACTGCAAGTCCAGGAGAGACTGACTGTCCAAATCAGAGACTGCATCCAAAACACACTTCATCCGCTAGGAGTAGGAGTAGTTATCGAGGCATCACATATGTGTATGCAACTCAGAGGAGTGCAAAAACAGAATTCGGTAACCACTACATCGGCATTCACAGGAGCATTCCTGAAAGATGAGCGCACCAGAAGTGAATTTATGAACCTTATCGGGGTCTCTATTCACTAACCCTTGGAACAAGTCCGAGTTCTGCCGCTTTAACTTTCATATATTCAAAAGCAGCATCATAGCCATTTTCGATTTCACCATCGAGGATGGCTTTTTTTACAGACTCCTTCAATAATCCGATCTCCTTTCCGGGGGTGATATTGAAATACTCCATAATCAGCTCTCCGGTGATAGGATTTTTGAAATTGCGGACATTGTCTCTCTCCTCCACCTCTTTCATTTTCTGACGCACCAGCACAAAATTTCTTTTGTGACGCTCGACGGTCTTGTCATTCTTAGATGTAATATCTGCTTCGCACAAAGTCATCAGATCTTCCACATCGTCCCCGGCATCAAAAAGCAATCTCCTTATGGCAGAGTCTGTTACCTCCTCCTGCACAAGAGCGATGGGACGAAGATGGAGCAATACCAGCTTCTGCACATACTTCATCTTCTCGTTAAGAGGCATCCTCAAATGTTTGAAAAGGTGATACACCATATTTGCCCCCACCACTTCGTGAGAGTGGAAAGTCCATCCGATTCCCTGCTCATAGCGTTTGGTCGAGGGTTTTCCTATATCGTGCAATAAAGCTGCCCAACGCAACCACAACGACGAAGAATTCCGGGCAACATTATCCAACACCTGCAAAGAGTGATAGTAGTTATCTTTATGTGCCTTTCCGTTACAGGTCTCCACCCCTTTCAGATTATACACTTCGGGCATAATCAACTCGAGCAGAGTGCTTTGATCCAACAACTCAATACCGATTGAGGGTTTTGGAGACAAAAGGATTTTATGAAGTTCCTCACTTATTCTCTCAGCCGAAAGAATAGCCATTCTGCCACGATTCCTTTTTATAGACTCAAACGCCTCCGGTACAATTGTAAATGAAAGTTGGGTGGCGAATCTGATAGCCCTGATCATCCTCAACGGATCGTCACTGAATGTCATATCAGGATCCAGAGGGGTTCTTATCAGCCCGGCCCTAAGGTCCTCAAGTCCGTTAAATGGGTCATACAATTTTCCGAAATCCTCTTTTTGCAACGAAAATGAGAGGGCATTTATCGTAAAGTCCCGGCGAAGCTGGTCATCCCTGAGAGTTCCCTGCTCCACCTCCGGTTTTCTCGAATCTGAACTGTAGGATTCTTTCCTTGCCCCTACAAACTCTATCTCCTCACCCTTGGAATTATGGACCATTGCTGTTCCAAAACGGGCATAGACAGAAACATTCGAGTGAATCCTCTCACCTACCCTTTTCGCAAGTTCAGTTCCACTTCCCTCGACTACCACATCTATATCCTTACTTCCTCTGCCCAAGATACAATCTCTCACATATCCACCTATCACATAAGCCTTTACACCCAAAGCCTGTGCCTCCTGAGAGATAACTTCAAAAATAGGATTATCTAATTTAAAAAGATGACTGTACTCCATATTCTATAAAATAATTTTGGGAACCTCGCTCAAGAATCTATACTCTGCAGTATCTCCTATCCTCTCACAAAAATACGAGGTATGACCATTTGTAAACATAAGGTATTTGAGGTTCAAAGCCCTGTTATACCTTATCCCCTGTTCAATGACTTTATTGTCAATTTTAATATGGGGAGCTTTGCACTCAACCAGCATAAGTGGTGAAAGATCCTTTGCCTTGACCAAAATGTCTGCTCTATAAACTCTTGTATTATAGGTAAATGAACATTCTGAAATCATCATCGGCAAAGGGATTTCCATTTGCTCGTTGAGCCATCTGATAATCCCCTGACGAACTACCTCCTCCGGAGTCGCAGGAACTTCTTTCTTCCTTAAAGGATCAAAAATTTTTTCATTCATCAGACAATCCTCCCTGAACAGATTGCAAAAATAGGAATAAATTTAATACATTTGCGATATGGCAAAACAAAACTCAGGCATAAGCTTCAACACCTTGCAGAAGGAGATTCTTTCCCAACAATTCAGACCAATATACATTCTGATGGGGGAAGAACCATTCTATCCTGAGAAATTGTGCGACCTGATTATCGAGAACTGCCTGCAGCCCCACGAAAGGGATTTTAACCAGACTGTCCTCTACGGAAACGACACCAATGTGGCTGATGTCATCTCCATTTGCCAACGCTATCCGATGATGGCAGAAAGGGTTCTTGTCGTTATCAGAGAGGCACAAGGGCTCAAAAATATCGAGGAACTCGACAAATACCTCCAGCACTACTCTGAATCTACAGTTCTGGTGCTTCTGATTTCCGGAAAGACCCTCGATGCCCGTACCAAATTCTACAAAAACGCATCTGCAACAGGAGCTGTCTTCAACTCTCAAAAGGTTTCAGAAGACGCTATGCCACAATGGATTGCCGACCATTTTAACTCTATGGGAGTATCCATCGATGCCGATGCAGCTGCACTTCTTGCCGAATTTGCAGGAAACGATCTTCGAAAAATAGCAGTCGAAAGTGAAAAACTCCTGCAAGCCATTCCACAAGAGAGAAAAGTCATCAATGCCTCTGATATCGAGAACAACATAGGTATCAGTAAGGAGTTCAACATCAACGAGCTGACAAATTCACTGGCATACAAAAATCCCAAAAAGGCGTTCAACATAGCTTATTATTTTGGAGAATCTCCCAAGAAATACCCTCTGATAAAAACATTGGGATTCCTGTTCTACTTCTTCTCCAAACTGGAACTGCTGCACGCTTTGCGCCTGAGCGGAATTACCAATAAAGATACCCTCATCAAAGAGGCAGGTGTCTATTACAGCCGATTTGTATTCCTCAAAGCCCTTGAGAATTACAACCTCAGCAAGACTATGAAAGTCATCTCCTATATCCTTGAATGTGACACCAAATGCAAAAGCAACCTTGGCGGAAATGCTTCCGAAGGAGAGTTACTCGTTGAACTCATCGGAAAGATCCTTGCTTAATAGTACCTCCTGTACAGTTCTGGCAAGTTTGCTGTAAGTCAGCCCGGTCTCCTTTATCAGAGCCCTGTCAAGTCCCCTTCTGCTGCGGAATCCAAATTTGATGGCTATCTCCTCACTCTCAATCCAATCCACATCCAAAGCCATATCCAAAAAGAGTTCATCAAAAAAGAGCTCCAATCTGACTATTGCGAGATATGAATGAAAATTTTTGAAATGGGTAGTCACTGCCCTGGAGGCATAACTACGATTAGTCCCCACTATCCTGCACACCTCTATAAGACTTAGCGAAGGATCCAAATACAATCTTTCCTCCCTGATTGTCTTATCAATACGATTAAATAACTCATTGAAATCTACATTGTCATTCTTTCTCTTTAAATTGTCCATTTTCTGTTCTACGTTTACTCTTGTTATCTTTACACCACTCACCCGGAGTAGAACCTGTGTTTACTTTAAATGCACTTGTGAAAGAGGAGGTATTATTGAACCCTGCCATTTCCTGGAGTTCCTTGATGGATAGGGCTTCATTCTCATTAAAAAACCTGATAGCCTCCTTGACTCTGTAATAATTGATAAGATCTCTGAAATTGCGACCCATCTCCACATTGATTATCTTTGAGAGATATGTCTTATTGGTACTTAACCTGTCTGCCACCTGATCCATAGTCAGTTCCTTATTCAGAAACGGCTTTTCATCTTCAAGATAGCTGATAAGCTTAACCCTCAACGAGATATCTGATGCCCCGGAAGGCTTTGACTGATATTGGGCAGATGGTTCATCTATGGGCAGAGATTCACCCTCAAGACTGTACTCCTTGGGCAAAAGAGCAGACTTTTTCCAATGGAGATACCGTATTATTACATATATGTGTGTTAGCGTTATTCCGACAACTGCCAATATATAATCGAACATAAAATTCCCCTCAACAAATACATTCTGATATAGGAATGTAGATGACAAAAGGAGCATACCCGACATTATGCTCTTGTTGGAGAATCTCTCCCTTCTAAAAGAGCATAATATATGTACAAACGATAGAAAATTTAATATTACTGACGATTTGCCTATGAATCCTTCTCCCGGGAAATTCCACCCAAGAAGATAAGAGAGATTCAGGAATGTCCCTAAAAATATAAAAACGAAAATCATCAGAGACAGCCTGATTATATATGGGTACTCCAATCTGTACTCTACAATCAGGATAGAAGAGATAAATGAAGCTATCAGATAAACCTTCGACAATGAAGATTTGCACATATCCTGAAATGCTTCACTTCCATACTCAGGATAGTCGATATACATTCCTGTCAGATAATTCAGAAAGAGCAACAGAACCACAACAGCCAACCACTGGACGGTCTGTTTGAAATTATCTCCACTGCTATCGACTCCTCCGATGAGTCCTTCTCTGAAAAGAAAAATGAAAAGGGCCAAATAAACAAAAGAAGGTATCCAAACCCCTATAAATAAAAAAAGCATAGTTTCTACCATAATTCGGGTTTAATTTTTTCCAAATTTATGATAGAAACTATGATCGGTCCGTTATTCTAAAAATAAAACTGCTAAATTGACAATTTTAAATTTTTTTATTTTTCTTGAATTGCTTTCTTTTTCTTTACTTCCTTGATAGAATCAAATCCCTGACCATATACACCCATTACACTTCCTACAGTGATAAATGCGTTAGGGTCAATAGATTTAATCATCGAAAGCAGTAGAGGAGACTCATTTTTTCTCACTACTACCATAAGGATCTTATCGTGTCTCTTGGTATACCAGCCTTGACCGTCCAAAATGGTAACACCTCTTTTCATCTGGGTACCGATCATCTCTGCAATCTCTTCGTTTGCTCTCGAGAAGATCATAATTTGAACTGATTGTTTTGTACCGGAAACTGACAAATCGACTACGAATCCACAAACTGCCACAGTCACATAACCGTACATAATGGCAGCGATTCTTTCACCGATAGTAAGTTCAGAAGGTAGGAAAATTGATGAACCCACGATAAAGATATCAAGCAGCAAAATAACCCTTCCAGGAGGAACATTTCTATACTTGTTGATAATCAATGCCACGATATCTGTACCACCGGTACTTCCCCCTTTGCTGAAGGTAACACCGATACCGAAACCGCACAATGTTCCGGCAATCATACCTGAAATCAGTTTTCCGTTTTTGACTGAAATCTCATAGATAAAATCCTGAGGGATAACTTCAGGAAGGATACCAAGGAAGAATGATGCAACGAAAATAGCATATACAGTCTTTACACCGAATCCTTTGCCCAAGAGTTTAAGAGCGATCAACAGCAATATCACATTTACTACAAAGTAAGTGATACTCACCGGAATAGCACCTTTGGTAGCATATTGCACCAAAGCACCCATACCTGAAACGCCACCGCTGACCAACTCATTAGGAAGTACAAAGACAACTATACCAAGGGTATAAAACAATAGACCAAGAGTGATTATAAAATAATCATTGAACAGGGTCAAAACTTTTTTGAAATTGGAACTTTTTCCCATATTTTAAATTACATTACAATATTGATAATCTTTGAAGGAACCACAATCACCTTCTTGACGCTATTTCCTGCCAAATATTTTTCAGTGTTGGGGTCAGCCAATACTGCTTGTTCCACCTCTTTGGGAGTAAGACTCTTTGAAAGTGAAAGTTTGAATCTCATTTTTCCGTTGAATGAAACAGGATACTCGAATGAATCCTCTTTTGTATAAGATTCCTCATATACAGGAAAGGCTGCATCACATACCGATGTGTTATGACCTAACATCTGCCACAACTCTTCACATACGTGAGGTGCAAAAGGGCTCAAAAGGATAACCATTTGCTCGAGAACCTCTCTTGAGTTACATTTAAGGTCTGTAAGCTCATTTACTGCAATCATAAATCCACTCACACAAGTGTTGAACGAGAATCCTTCAATCTGAGTCTCGATCTTATGGATAAGATTGTGTAGGGTTTTAAGTTCTGCAGGAGTTGCTTTTGCATCGCTTACAGTGAACTCATCTGCATTGAAGAACAATCTCCAGAATTTTCTGATAAATCTGTGAACACCATCAATACCTTTTGTATCCCAAGGTTTGGATTGCTCAAGAGGACCGAGGAACATTTCATAAAGTCTCAATGTATCAGCACCATAAGACTCACAGATATTATCTGGGTTAACCACATTGAACATCGATTTGCTCATCTTTTCTACTGCCCATCCGCAGATATACTCTCCATCTTCGAGGATAAATTCTGCATTTTTGTAATCAGGCATCCAGTTGCGGAAAGCCTCAAGATCCAATCTGTCGTTGTTTACAATATTCACATCGACGTGTATCTCAGTGGTGTCGTATTGCGATTTAAGGTTATACGATACAAATGTATTGGTGTTCTTGATTCTGTATACAAAGTTTGAACGGCCCTGGATCATACCCTGGTTCACGAGTTTCTTGAATGGCTCATTCTCGCAAACATAACCGATATCGAACAAGAACTTGTTCCAGAATCTCGAGTAGATAAGGTGACCTGTAGCGTGCTCTGTTCCACCAATATACAAATCGACATTTCTCCAGTATTCATTTTTGTCCTTGCCTACCAAAGCCTCGTCGTTGCAAGGGTCCATATATCTCAAATAGTAAGCACTACTTCCGGCAAATCCGGGCATTGTGCTCTTCTCAATAGGGCAACCGTTATACTCCCAACCTTTAGCTCTTCCCAATGGAGGTTCTCCAGTCTCTGTAGGAAGGAATTTGTCCACCTCGGGAAGTTCCAGAGGAAGTGATTCAAAAGGAATTGGAACTGCCTTGCCATTTTCATAATATACAGGGAAAGGTTCTCCCCAATATCTCTGACGGGAGAAGATAGCATCGCGCAATCTGTAATTTACCTTTCTCTTACCGATTCCCATCTCTTCAACTTTCTCGATAGCTGCAGGGATAGCCTCTTTTACACTCATACCATTAAGGAATCCAGAATTGCACATAATTCCCTCTTTGGCATCAAAACTTTCCTGAGAAACATCACAACCCTCAATCAAAGGGATGATAGGAAGGTCAAACTGTTTTGCAAAAGCATAGTCACGACTGTCGTGGGCAGGAACTGCCATAATAGCACCTGTACCATATCCTGCCAACACATATTCTGAAATCCATACAGGAATCTTTTCGCCTGTGATAGGGTTGATACCATAAGAACCTGTAAATACACCTGTTACCTTTTTGGTCTCAGCCATTCTTTCTCTTTCGGTCTTTCTCTTGGCCATAGCAAGATACTCCTCTACCTGCTCTTTGTTTTCAGGAGCAGTAAGTTTCTCAACCCATTCGCTTTCAGGTGCCAAAACCATAAATGTCACACCGAAAACAGTATCCGCACGAGTGGTAAAGATTGTGATATCATACTCTTGAGAGCCATTTACAACTTTGAAAATCATCTCAGCTCCCTGTGAACGGCCAATCCAGTTTTTCTGCATATCCTTAAGAGAATCGGTCCATTCCAAAGATTCCAGATCATTCAAAAGACGCTCAGCGTAAGCAGAAACTCTCAACTGCCATTGCTGCATCTTCTTTTGCTCCACAGGGAAACCACCTCTAATAGAGAGTCCCTCCTTAACCTCGTCATTGGCAAGCACTGTTCCCAATTGAGGACACCAGTTAACAGCAGTCTCTCCGATATATGCAATTCTGTATTGCATCAAAATCGAATCTTTGCTGTTTTGGTCAAAGCCATTCCATTGCTCTGCAGTAAATTGAGGAACATCGCCACAAGCTGCGTCCAAAGCGATATTTCCGTTTTGAGCAAAAATCTCCACAAGTTCTTCAATAGGACGGGCTTTCGCCTGAGCCTTATCGTACCAATGTGAGAACATTTGAAGGAATGCCCATTGAGTCCATTTATAATATTTTGGATCACAAGTTCTTACCTCACGTGACCAATCGTATGAGAATCCGATACGGTTCAACTGCTGCTTGTAGCGGGCAATATTATCTTCTGTAGTTTTTGCAGGATGCTGACCGGTCTGGATAGCATATTGTTCTGCAGGAAGTCCGAATGCATCGAATCCCATAGGATGCAATACATTGAAACCTTTAAGTCTTTTGTATCTGCTATAAATATCACTTGCAATATATCCAAGAGGGTGTCCTACGTGAAGACCTGCTCCCGAAGGATAAGGGAACATATCCAAAACATAATATTTGGGCTTAGAAGAGTCCTCTACTACCTTATAGGTTCCATTCTCAGACCAATACTGCTGCCATTTTTTCTCTATTTCCGAAAAATTGTAATCCTTTGCCATCTTATTTTCTCTTTCTTAACTTGAATTCCACAGGTAATGAATATTTCACCCTTACTTTCTGCGATGCGAGAGTTCCGGGTTTCCATTTGGGTGAAGCACTCACTACTCTGACCGCTTCATCTTCCAATGCGTTATCGTCTCCCCTTACAGCCTTCACATTTGTCACCGTTCCGTCTGCCTCCACTATAAATTCCACTATCACCACTCCCTGAATACCCGACATAAGTGCCGATTCGGGGTAACGCAAGTATTTATACACCCAATCCTCGAGGAACTTTACCTCATTTCCCTTGAAGAATTTGGGCGGGTTATCTATTTCATAAGGAGAATAAACCCTTCCTGCTTGAGGAACTGAGTTCTGCTCCTGCTCCGACTGAGGATTTTCGACTCTGACTATCATCAGTTCTCTGTTGGCCACCTCTCTGATAAATGTATATATGAAATCACACATATATTCCATTGACTGATAGTCCAGTCTTTGAGGGGTATCCCGCGGAGTTCTGCTTACATTATCCATTCCGGTGGTAAGCAGCATCACCGGTATATTTCTTTCATAGAAAGCCAAATAGTCTGACGGGAATAATGTTCCCGTTCCAAAAACAGGTGTGTAGTATGCTCCCAATTGTGCCATCTCCCCCATCAGATGATTGATTTCAGGATTGATGTTTCCGGTATAATAAGAGAAAGGTCTCTCCTGAGAAGGAACTCCAATGGAATTTATGTCTATCATCATCGAAACACTGTCCAGATAGTTGAAAGACCTGTTGGCAAAATACCAGGAGCCTGCCATCCCTTTTTCCTTTGCTCCAAACCCTACAAAAATCACCGATCTTCTGAAAAAGAACGATGTTTCACTCACCCTTTTGGCTACCTCTATTAAAGCAGCAAGACCCGAAGCATTATCATTTGCCCCGGGATAAATCTGCTCGACAGCCTTGCCGTCTATTGTTAAAAGGTTGGTACCAATATGGTCAATATTGGCACCAACGATTATATATTGATTCCGTAACAACTCATCATATCCTTCCACCATTCCGACAATATTCTGAGAATGGATGGTATCTCCACCTTCCGCTATTGAGAAATCTTCTCCGGAAGCAGGAGTGAGCATTTGCAGTCCTGCCTGCTGTAAAGCATTGTACAGATACCCGGCGGCTTGTTTCTCTCCCTGAGTTCCTGCAGCCCTGCCTTTCAGTGCATCACTGCTCAGGTATTTTATATGCTCTGAAATCTGCCCCCATACCCCTATCGAAAATAGAAGAGATATGAGAATTGCTAAAACCTTTTTCACTGTTATTGTGCCTTATAGAAAGGAACTTTAACCACTTTTGCTTTAAGAAGACGATCTCTTACTTTGATGAAGATTTCGCTATCAGCTTTGCTCATAGGGGTAGCCACATACGCCATACCGATAGGTTTTTTCATCGAAGGAGACATTGTACCTGAAGTTACAACACCGATTTCGTTTCCTTCAGCATCGCAAACGGTATATCCGTGACGTGGAACTCCTCTGTCGATAAGTTCAAAACCTACAAGTTTACGTTTAAGGCCATCTTTCTTTTGAGCCAACATATAGTCTCTGTCGATGAAATCACCTTTCACGTCGTTGAATTTGGTAATCCAGCCAAGACCTGCTTCGATAGGTGAAGTTGTATCATCGATATCGTTTCCATATAGACAGAATCCCATTTCAAGACGAAGGGTATCACGAGCACCAAGACCGATAGGTTTGATTCCGAACTCTTCACCTGCTTCGAATACTGCATTCCAAAGTTTTTCTGAATCTTCGTTGGCAGCATAGATTTCGCATCCGCCTGCTCCGGTATAACCTGTGATAGAGAAGATAACACTTACACCACCAAGCATAACTTTCTTGAAGGTATAATATTCCATACTCATAAGATCCTCATCACAAAGCTTTTGCATAGCTTCTACCGCTTTAGGGCCTTGAACTGCCAATTGGCAAATCTCGCCTGAAGCATTGTAAAGTTCTTTACCTGGAGTAATTCCGAATTTAGGAGCGATTGCACATAGGTGATTCCAGTCTTTTTCAATATTAGAAGCATTCACTACCAATAGATATGTTTGCTCGTCGATACAATATGTCAAATAGTCGTCAACGATACCACCTTTTCCGTTAGGGAAACAAGTATATTGTACTTTACCCGGATATAGCGCTGCTACGTCATTTGATGAAACATATTGCAAGAAAGCCAATGCATTGGGGCCTTTTACCCAAATTTCACCCATATGTGATACGTCAAACACACCAACACCATTTCTTACAGTGTTATGTTCTTCATTAATACCTACATACTCAACAGGCATATTATATCCTGCAAAAGGAACCATTTTTGCTCCAAGAGCAATATGCTTCTCTGTGAAAGCTGTTGTTTTCATATTTGTAAATTGTGTTTGTATTTAGTTATTATTGTTTATGCAAATTGTAAGTTCTGTCATATACCCAGATATCATCAGGGCAAATTTCAAGTTCGATTAATTCATCCATTATCCTTACGGCCTCGATAAATTTGTCAAAACTACCGGCTGAAACAACGTCAAAACCATTATTGAAAGGGATAATTCTTGCAGAATATCCTTTTTTCTCAAGAACATTCTTCATTTTCTCAGCATTCTCAGGAACCTTGAAACTACCCATCACCACGTGGAATCGTCCGGTTCTTTCCAAAGAATTCTGTTCAGCCAACTCCCTCTGCTGCTGTGCCAACATCTCGTTAACCTTTGCAATAGAGTCCTGTTCTCTTTTTCGTTGAGCCTCCAACTGGGCTTCAAGTCTCATTCTCTCCATATCTTCAGATGTAGGTTTTCCCACCAATGAGCGGAAAAAATCACATCCTGTCAAAAGGAATAATGAAACCATTAAAACTGAAATTAATTTGACTGTTCTCATATCAATTGTTATTGTTTTTATCAAAACATCTATCCAATATATATTCAACAAATATAAGGATTTTTATATCTTAAGCACAAAAAAAATGTATATTTACATTCCAAACCAAAAATTTGCTTTAAAATGACTACAAATAGACCAAATCTATTCTTCAGATTAAGACGACAAATTAAGGACATTATAAATCTCACAGACCACGTTGACACCGAAAAGGCAGCCGCATTTATTCGGAATAATGTTGATTTCAAGGGCCCTAACGCATACATTCTGGCATTTGCCATCGTCATCGCATCTGTCGGTCTGAACATAAATTCGATTCCTGTAATCATTGGAGCGATGTTGATTTCCCCTCTTATGGGACCTATCTTCGGCATCGGCTACGGTGTCGGAACAAATGACGGGGAATTCCTGAAAAGATCGTTGAAGAATCTGGTGGTAATGGTCTCAATTTCCATTCTTGCTTCGACATTGTTCTTTCTCATCACCCCTTTGGAGTTGGAAAACCCTACCGAGCTGTTGGCAAGGACAAACCCCACCATTTACGACGTAATGATTGCACTGTTTGGTGGTCTTGCCGGAATAATTGAAATCACCAGAAAAGATAAAGGAACTGTAATTTCAGGAGTGGCAATTGCCACAGCACTTATGCCTCCTCTCTGTACAGCAGGCTTCGGACTTGCCAACGGAGAGTTGAATTACTTCCTTGGAGCAATCTATCTTTTCTTTATCAACTGCATTTTCATTGCCCTTGCCACATTCCTGGCTGTCAAATACTTGCACTTCCAATGTATAGTGCTTACAGACTCCAAAAAGGACAGAAGAGTGAAGCAGACCATCGCTGCATTTGTCATAATCCTGATCACTCCAAGTATCTTCTCGGCTATCGGAATGATTCAAGAAAACAATTTTGCACAAAACGCCCGTGCATTTGTAAAACATAATGAAACAATCAACAAAAGCTACATCTACGATTACGAGATAGACTATAATACAAATCCTATCTCATTGCAGCTGATGATAGCCGGAGAACCGCTGACTGATGCAGAAATCGATATACTGTACCGCTCTGCTCAGACATTTGACATAGAAGAAGGACAAATCATCCTCAAAGAGAATCTCACCAACAGAAATGATGAACTGACAGAGAAAATTGTCGTACAAAGTATCTACGAAAGAAGTGATATGGAGATCAAGAAAAGAGATACCATCATCCAAAATCTCGAGCACGAACTCCAATTCTATAAAGACAAGGAACTGCCTTATAATCAAATAGTCAAGGAGATTCACGCACAATACCCCGAGATTACTTCAATCTCTATGACAAGGGGACTCTCAATAAATCCCACCTCATTGGAAACAAGTGAGCAGATAACCATAATGATTGCAACACAAAGCACAATTTCTCAGGAGAATATTGAAAAATTGCGCCAATGGATGCGTGTCAAACTCAATTTTGAAAATATTGTAATTTCACAAAATTAGCGATGACCACACTCTCCCTGATTACCGCTTTGGCAATAGACACCCTGAGTATCTTATTCGTGGGAGATATAATGCAACACAAAGAGCAGATAAAATCTGCCCACATTCCCGGTAAAGACACCCTTGTGAGTGAATCTTACGAATACTCCGACTACTTCAAACACGTAGAAGAGTATATCGGTTGTGCCGACTTTGCCGTTGCCAATATGGAATTTGCTTTGGCGAACGCTCCATTTACCGGATACCCATCATTCTCCGCCCCCACTACATTGGCTCAACAGGCACGGGAGAGCGGTTTTGACCTGTTCCTTTGCGCCAACAACCACATTTGCGACAAAGGGAAAAGAGGACTCAAAGCCTCTTTTGAAAATTACGACCGGGTGGGAGTTCCCATTACCGGAGTCTATCGGGATAGTACCGAAAAATATTACAATTACCCCTATATAGCAGACATCAAAGGGGTTAGAGTTGCCTTTATCAATTTCACATACGGCACAAACGGAATCAAAGTTCCCCATCCATACCTTGTAAACAAAATGGACAAAGAGGATGTGGCCGGTGCATTTTCAAGGGCGCGAGAGAGAGGTGCCCAACTGATTATCGCTCTGCCCCATTGGGGAGACGAATATGTACTCAAACCCAATGCTGAACAAAGGGAGTGGGAAAAGTATTTGTATCAATTGGGGGCAGATGCCATTATAGGAGGACATCCACACGTTGTGCAACCACTGGAAATAACACCTAAAGACTCTCTTGCCAAACAGGTTACACTGTTTTCTATGGGGAATTTCATATCCAATATGAGCAAGACAAATACCCCTATGGGACTTATGCTCTCCCTCAGAATCATTGTACCCGAAGAGGGAGCACCTTACATTGACCATTGCGAAGCGATTCCCACCTGGTGCAGCAGAGAGGGACGCTTTGAAAAAGGATACACTATTATTCCGATAGAGGAATACTTAGATAAAAAAGAATTATTTTCAAATGAATCGGACTACCACAAGATGGTGGACACCTACAACAGATTAAAACATTTATTCAATAATGGAGAATAGAACATATCATATTGCACTCGAGGGGATTGATCCTGTAGAAGTTTATGGTGCAAACAACAAAAACCTGGAACTAATGTCAAACTTCTTCCCTGCTGTAAGAATTCACGCCAGGGGAGCCGATATGAAACTCAGTGGAGATGAGGCTCAAGTGGAGATGTTGGCAGCCAGGATTGAGACACTTATCGGATATATCAGGAGAAAGCAAGCTCTTTCGGAAAGTGATATCGAAAAAATTTTCAACCACAAAGAGTTCTCATCGGATATAATGGCAGAAGACTTTGACGACCAATCATATACCATCGTTTATGGCAATGGTGGAAGGGTTATTAAAGCTCGCACCAAAAATCAGCGCAAACTGATAAAAGAGTATGACAAGAATGACCTGATATTTGCCATAGGTCCTGCCGGAACAGGTAAAACCTACACCGCTATTGCGTTGGCTGTAAGAGCATTGAAAAACAAAGAGGTCAAGAAACTCATCCTTACCCGTCCCGCTGTAGAAGCAGGTGAAAGGCTCGGATTCCTGCCCGGAGATATGAAAGAGAAACTCGATCCATATCTACAGCCTCTTTACGATGCCCTCAGAGATATGATAGACCACAGAAAACTTGCCGCTCTGATGGAAGAAGGGGTTATCCAGATAGCACCTTTGGCATATATGCGCGGTAGAACTCTGGACAGTGCTTTTGTTATCCTCGACGAGGCTCAAAACACCTCTATCGGACAATTGAAAATGTTCCTTACCCGAATGGGCTGCAACGCAAAATTTATAGTAACAGGAGATGCAACCCAGATCGACCTTCCTAATAAAAAGGATTCAGGACTGCTCAGAGGGGTTGAGATTGTAAAAGATATAAAGGGAGTTGCTGTAATCAATTTCGGCAGAGAGGATATCGTAAGACATCCACTTGTATCGAAAATCATCAAAGCATTTGACGAAGAGGAAATCCACTAACGG